>SIBB01000192.1 GCA_009695395.1 Pedosphaera sp.
AACTCCACGTGGCCGTCCACGAAGCTGACGTTCGCGCGTTTGTTGTGCCGGTAGATCGGCCCGGCGTAGTCCGGGTCGCCGGCGTTCAGCACCAGAGGGGTGTACACGGTGGCGGTTTGGTTGGGATAAATCAGCAGCCAACTGCTGGCTTTGTTGCTGGGGGGATTGCTGCCGTAGGGGGTCTGCACGCTGGCCTGCGGATTGGTGCTGCTGATCGCCACGTTGCCCAGATCGCAGGTGTAAACGGTGGAGGCCGGATTCAGGATCATGGTCTCGCGATAAGCCTTCGGCTGGGTGCCGTAATTCGCGCCGCCCAGCCCGTTGAAGTTGTCATGCGAGATCTCCCAGTTCAGGCCGATATTCATCGCGGAGCCTTGCGCATCCCAGTCGCGATTACCGCCGGGACGATCGGGACCGTCTGGGCACCAGATGATCTTCCGAGTGTCGAGATAGGGCTGGACGATGGTCCCCCACGTGCGCGCGGGCAAGCCGGCAACCGCGAAGTGCCAGGAAGTCGTGATCCACTCCTGATTATCGGTCGTGTAAAGCTTCAGGCCGAGGGTGATCTGCTTCTGGTTGTTGAGGCACTTGGTGGATCGCGCCCTCAACTTGGCCCCAGCAAGAGCCGGCAGGAGCATCGAGGCGAGGATGCCGATGATGGCAATCACCACCAGCAGCTCGATCAGGGTGAATGCCCTGCGTTGCGGACGGGATGTGTTCATTTGGGCAATGGATTTCGCACGAAAATTAGCTTCGCAAGCCCCGGCCTGTAAAGCAATGCCACTCTCAAATGGATTTGACCACGAGGATGACGGGTTTGCCACTAAACCGGTTGTTTCTGGCTTGGCAGGATTCATAGCAACTCCCTCTCTCCTGTGAATGAAGTGTTGCGGGAATCGAGATTTTTGCGATAACATCCGGCAAAATAATCGGAGGACTTTAGGCGCTAAATAATGACACTTTCACTCGACCGCACCGCGCTGACTTTCGCCCTCCTCGCTTTCGTGGCTGACGGGTCTCGCGCGGCCGTGCCGAGCGCCGAAGCGCAATTCAGCAAGGCGGTGCAGCCCTTCCTCGCCGAGCATTGCAACCGCTGCCACGACGAGAAGAAGCACAAGGGCGAGTTCCGCGTGGACAATCTCTCCCGCGATTTCCTCAAAGGCGGCTCGGCAGCGAAGTGGGCCGAGGTCATGGACCGCATCAGCTCCGGCGAGATGCCCCCCAAAGGCGAAAAGAAGCCCAATGCCACCGAGGCCGCGAAGGTCGTCGAGTGGCTCGCGGCGCGTCTGAAGGAAGGCGAGGCGGTGCGACTTGCGAAACGCGAGCGCGTCTCCTTCCACAAACTCACGCGCGAGGAATACGCGAACTCGATGCGGGATTTGTTGGGCGTCACGTTCGATGCGGCGGACCCGACGGGCCTCTCGGAGGACGACGTTTGGAACGGCTTCGGCCGCATCGGTTCCGTGCTGTCGGTGTCGCCGTCGCACGTGGAGAAATATCTCGCAGCGGCGGACATGGTGTTGGCGGAGGCTTTTCCTGAAGTCGTTTTGGACCGGCAGAAGAAGGTGGTGCCGATCAAGCCACTCGCGAAGCGCACGGAAGGCGTGGACCTGCGCGGCGGACCGAACAAGGCCGAACTCGAAGCAGAGGGGCTCGTGGACAAAGTGCGTGTGGAGATGTGGCCGGGCCACGACCTGCACCGCGCGAGTCCGGGCGGCATTCCGGTGGCGGGCTATTACAAGATGCGCGTGCAGTTGAGCGGGCTGAAGCCCAAGGGCGGCCGCGCGCCGCACCTCGCGGTGTATGCGGTGAACCTCGACCGGATGCTCCACGAGCAGGACGTGCTCGCACCCGAGGACAAGCCCATCATCGTCGAGTTCACCACGCATCTGCCGGCGGGCTATCTCAACGTGCGCTTCAGCAACGATGTGCCCGGGCCATCCAACCTGCCGCGCTCCGGTCGCTCGGGGAACAAGCCGTTCTTCAGCATCAAGGACGGCCGCCACGCGTGGCAGATGAAGCTCACCGACGAAGATGGCGAACCGCTCTATCCGTTCCTCATCGTGGACTGGCTGGAGTGGAGCGGGCCCCTCGCGGAGGAAGGCCCGACCTACGCACAACGCGAATTCATGCCGGCGGACTTGGCTGGGGCGCGCGAGAAGCTGACGCGTCTGGCCGAGCGCGCCTTCCGGCGCCCCGTGCAGGCAGAGGAAGTGGATCGCCTCGTGAAGCTCGTCGAGAGCGAGGTCAAGAGCGGGGAGAAGTTCGAGTCCGCGATGAAAGCGGCGTTCCAGGCCGTGCTCTGCTCGAAGGAGTTTCTCTACTTGGTTGAAGGCCGCGCGACGGAGCAAAGCCAGCGGCTCACGGATTGGGAACTCGCCTCGCGCCTCTCTTATTTCCTCTGGAGCACGATGCCCGATGCCGCTCTGCTCGACAGCGCACGTGCGGGCAAGTTGCACGAGCCGACGGTGCTGCGCGCGCAGGTGCAACGGATGCTCCGCGACCCGAAGGCGGCGCGGTTCGCCGAGGCGTTCCCACGCGACTGGCTGCAACTCCGTAGCGTCGGGATGTTCCCGCCGGACAAGAAACTTTACCCCGACTACGACGCGTATCTGGAGAAGAGCATGGTGGGCGAGACGATGGCGTTCTTCCGCGAAGTGCTGGAGAAGAATCTCAGCCTGCGTGAATTCCTCGACTCGAATTGGACGATGTTGAACGCCCGACTCGCTGCGCACTACGGGATGGCGGAAGTCGCCAGCGACCAATTCCAGCGCGTCAGCCTGCGGCCCGAAGATCATCGCGGTGGCTTGCTCACGCACGCGGCGATTCTCAGCCTCACCTCCGACGGCACGCGGCATCGCCCCGTGCATCGCGGCAAGTGGGTGCTCGAATCCATCCTCGGCAAGTCCCCGCCGCCACCGCCCGCGAACGTCCCCGCCATCGAGCCAACGCCCGCCACGCAACCGAAGGCCACGTTGCGCAACAAGCTCGACGCCCACAAAAGCAACGAGAGCTGCGCCGCCTGCCACGCGAAGATTGACCCGTTCGGTCTCGCCTTCGACCACTACGACGCCATCGGCCGCTGGCGCACGGAGGAGATCGTCGGTGACGGCGCGGGCGCGAATCCGAAAGTGGACGCGAGCGGCGAGTTGATTGACGGACGGAAGTTCACCGACGCCGTGGCGTTCAGGAAGCTGCTCGTGGAAGACCTCGACAAGTTCAACGCCGCCTTCCTCGAGAAGCTCGCCATCTTCGCCCTGCGCCGCGTGATGACGGTGGACGACCGCGCCGCGCTCGCAAGCCTCGCCCAGCAGAGCAAAGCGGCTGACTATCGGCTGCCAGGCATCCTCGAAGCCCTCGCACTGTCAGAGCTATTTCAGAAACGTTGAACCGCCGCCCAACCCTATGAGCAACCTCCTCACGCAAAAATGGCTCCTCAGCCGCCGCCACATGCTGCGCGGCCTCGGCGCGACCATCGCCCTGCCGCTGCTCGACTGCATGGCCCCGCTCCGAGCCGCGACGGCTGCCGTCGGCAAGCCGCGCCGCAGCGTGTTCATCTACATCCCGAACGGCGTGAACGTGCTTACCTGGCAAATCACGAAGGCCGGGCGCAACTACGAGTTGAGCACACCGCTCAAGTCGCTGGAGAAGCACCGTGAGAACATCACGCCCATCAGCGGCCTGCACCATCCGAACGGCATCGGGCAGGCGCACGAATGCCAGAAGGTCTGGCTCACCGCCGCGAAGGTCAGCCAGGAAGGCGGTGCGTTCCGCAACACCGTCTCCGCCGACCAACTCATGGCCGAGGTCGCCGCGCCGCTCACGCGCTTCAGCTCGCTCGAGCTGTCCATCTCGCGCGGCACCACGACGCTCGCGTGGTCGCGCGACGGCGTGCCGCTGCCGGCGGAAGATAATCCCAAGACCGTCTTCACCCGTCTCTTCGGCGCTGAACTCGGCGGCGTGGACGTGCAACGTCGCCGCTTGAACCGTCGCCACAGCGTTCTCGACCTCGTGCTCGACGACGCGAAGCAGTTCCGTCGCAACATCGGCGGCGAGGACCGCATGAAGCTCGACGAATACCTCACCGCCGTCCGCGAGGTCGAGGTGCGCACCGAGCGCTTGGACTCCTGGCTCAACATCCCCAAGCCCACCGTGGACGGCAAGACCGCCGCGAACCTCACCCGCAACGTCTCGAAGACTGAGGCCGGTGATTACTACCGCACGATGTATGACCTCATGGTCCTCGCGTTGCGCACGGACATGACGCGCGTCATCACCTACATGAGCGGCAGCGAGAGCCACGGCCTAGCGATTCCGGAAATCGGCATCCCGCAGACGCGCCACGAGCTCTCGCACCACAACGGCAACCCCGAGCAGATGGCCCGCCTCAGCCGCAGCGACGCCTTCATCACCGAGCAGTTCACTTACTTCCTCGACCAGTTGCAGGCCGTGAAGGACGGCGAGGAAAACCTGCTCGACCGCACGATGGTGCTCTTCGGCAGCGGCATGGCCTACGGCCACAGCCACGGCAACGCCAATCTCCCGACGATTCTCGCCGGCGGAAAATCTCTCGGCCTCAAGCACGGCGCACACGTGGACTACAACCTGCCGACCCTCAAGAGCTACGACCTCGCCAACGCCGCCGGCCACTACTCCGTGTGCAGCCGCCCCATCAACAGCAACGCGCGAATGACGAACCTCCTGCTTACCATGCTGCACAAGATGGAAGTCAACACCGAGAAGTTCGCCGACAGCCTCGGGCCGGTATCGGAAGTCGTGTGAAGGAAAATGCCGAACACGGAATGACAAATTGGAATTCCCGCCTCGTATGAACTACTCACCACGTCTTCAGGTTCAACACGGACTGCGGGTCGTCCTTGTGCTGTTTGCATGTTTCGCCCTCCATCTTTCGGCATTTGCCGCTGAGACTCCGTTCCAACTCAAACCCGGCGAGTTCCCCCCAAACGGCACGCCTCACTACGTTGATGGCGAGTTGGTCGCGCTCGATCACGTGAACCGCACCGGGGTGCTACGCCCCGACCGCACTGATGCGCAGCGGCGCGGGGATTGGGACCTGCCGCATCCGTTCACGCTGCTGCCGTTTGGGTCGCTGCATTATCGCGGTGCGGCGGCGGAGCTGCGGGACATTCCCATCGGCACGCATTTACACGGGTGGTTCTACCAGCCGCCCGCTCCGCCCAAGGAGCCGTTGGACGCAAAGGGCAAGCGCGCCGTCGCGAAGACGGTGGTGCCCAAGTATGAACGGCTGGGCCTGGACGCGGCCTACAGTCTCGCGGCGCGGCTCGAGGATGATTTCAGTTTCTCTGCTCGCGAGCAGCGGGTGTGGCGCGTGGATGCGGTGGACTTGGAGAAGTTCACACTCACCACCACCGGCCTCACAGCGGGCAAGGCGGACGCGAAGACGACGACGTTCCAGCTCGTTCCCGGCACGCGCGTGTGGCGGGGCCGGGGCTTCGGCGAGCTGAAGGACTTGGCGGCGGGGCAGTCGGTGTTCCTCAATCTCACCTACGCCACGCTCAAGGGGCCGGGGCGCTGCACAGACATCTGGCTCGACGCCGAGAGCCGCACGCTCGCCACGGCGCAGCAGGCGGAGGTGCATCGTCAGTCGCTGCGCGAGCGCGGGTTCGCAGGGTGGATTGACACGGTGGATAACCAGCAGGCCATCGTGACCGTGACGCTCTTCAACGCGTTCGACCCGAAGCTCAGGGAGTTGTTCCGCGTGACTAACACGACGAACGACACGATTGTCGCCGCCACGGCGGAGGACAGCCTCCGCACGTGGGACCAAATCAACGACCGCAAGCGCGGCACGTTGCTGGAGGCCAAGGAAGTCCCCGCCGCGACGGGCAGCAGCGGCTTGCAGGTGAAGTTCAAGGTGGAGCTCCTCATAGAAGGCTTCCGTCCGAAGCGCATCATCCGCCTCTGGCCCAGCGCGTGGAAGATAGACGACTTGCCGCGCGAGGAACGGCTTTACCAGTAGGCTCGGTGGCGGCAAACACGCTGATTATGATAAACTCCAGAATGCTCTCGGCGGGTTTGGCAGCGGCGGGGTTGTTGTTCTGCGGTAACACGCGCGCCTCGGCGCAAGTCCTCGGCGGCTACTCCCCCGCGCCCGTCAACGACCCGCAGGTGCAGGCGGCGGCGAAGTTCGCCGTCAGGTCCCACGACCCGCAGCTCAAACTCATCGGCGTCGCGCAGGCGCAGCAGCAAGTCGTGGCCGGGCAGAACTTCCGCCTCACACTCAAGGTGGAGGACCAGGGCGCGAACCGCGTCGCCGACGCCGTCGTCTGGCTGAAGCTCGACGGCAAGCACGATCTGACCTCGTGGCAATGGGTGCCGGCGAAGCCGAAGCTCAAAATCATTCCCGGCCAGGTCATCGTCCCGACGGGCAACGGGGAGATGCGCCGGCCGTGGGGCGAACTCATCAGCCTCGACCTCAAGACGCGCACCGGGAAGTTCCGCAACGAGGGCGACGACGCGGTGATGAGCTTCACCGTCATGCCCTACGCCGAGTTGCTGCACCACGCGGCCAGCGGGGACTTGCAGGACTTTCGCGTCGGCACGCGCGCCATCTTCCGGCTGCACGAGAACGAAAAGGGCGAATGGGTTTGGCTCACCTACATACAGGATGAGATGAACATGCTCAACGGTCACAAGGAATATTTCTATGTGGACCGCATGGACGCCGCGAAACGTTCGCTCGATTGCACTTGGGCGAACTTCGACAAAAGTTTCGTGCGCCAGACCAACGTCGTAATCGAGACCGACGGCGCGACGCGTTTCTGGAAGGCCGGTGCGCCGGCGAAGTTCACGGACATCAAGATGGGCGACAAACTTCGCACCAAGACCCACGGCGCGGGCAGTGGCAAACGCCGTATCGCGTGGGAAGTCTTCCTCGACGACGCGAGCCTCGTGAAATTCCA
>SIBB01000193.1 GCA_009695395.1 Pedosphaera sp.
GCTCGGAACTGCTTTCGCTCGAATGGCCGAGGCTCAGCACGTGGCCTATTTCATGGCAAAGCACTTCTTCAAGGCTCTTCAAATTCTGCAACGCCGACAGCGTGTGCTTCATCACGACGTTGCCCTTCGAGACTGGAAAAAACTCGTTGCCCGCCACGTTGCCACCCATGCCACCGTTTGGAAAATCTCCAGAGATGCTGAAGAAATTACCGCCCACACCCAGCGTGCCGGACCCGCTGATGTTTCCGTAGAGGTCGTGGACTTGGATGCGGATGCGCCCGTCGTTGGTGTTCACGCTTGACGCGGCAGTGCCGAAGCTTGAGACGCCGAGGAATTTGAAGCGCAGGCTGGTGACGCTGGCCCACGCTTGGAATGCGTTGCTCACGGCGGTGAGCGCCTGCGGCAACGTGACGCCGTTGGGCAGCGCGTCGGCGTCCACGAGATACTCAATCGGCTCGCCCCGGTCACCGGCAGTGAAGCGGCGGGAGATGCCGGTGGCGTTCGTTAATAGACCGGGCACCGCGAGCGGGACGAGGAGGCTCGCGGCCTGAGCAGTGAAGTCCGAACCGGTGGCCCCCGGATAGCGAGTGCGTGCTGCGGCGAGGAGGGCGAGGGCCTGCGGGTCAGTTGCAATGGCGGCCGGTGTTCGCGCACCCGCGCGGGCGAGGGCGGGAGCGCCGGTGGAGCCATTGTCCACGAAGAGCGTGCCATCCGCGCGCTGGCCGAGGAGAAAGAGCCGTTCGTCGCCGACACTCAACTTGGGTGCGTCGCTGGAGACTTCACCGGACTCACCGACTCGTCCGCCGCGATGAATCACCGTGATGGTCGCCGGGAATCTGCCCTTGAACGCCTCGTTCACCCGCAACCAAGTGCGGGTGTAAATGCCACCGTCGGCTGGGCTCCGAAAGCTCTCCGCGCCGAGCACGGTCGCGTGGCAGATGGCGACGGCATTTTGCACGCGCGCATCGGGTGTGGCGGGCGCAACGGTGATGGAGAAAGCGGAGTGCGCGAGGGCCAGCAGGCACGCGAGGGGCAGCGTGAAGTGGAATCGGTGCATGGTGGGGGGAAGGTGGGCCACACGCAGCACCATTGCAAGGATAGGCAGGAGTTACCCACCACCACCGCTCACTCCCCGTGAGGGAAGTGGGCGTCCCAGGGTGGGTTTGGGGACAGCACCGGTGGCTCTTGAGGTCCTCCGATGGTGAAGTTCACTTACGATGCGCCTGCTCGTAATGCCGCTTGAGCAGGTCCGCGCCAAAGTCATTCTCGAAGTCGCGCCAGACAGCGTGGACGTGGTTCGCGTTGTTCTGCGTGTTGTCGTATTCGAGCAGGAAGGTCGGGCCTTGCACGCGGTAGTAGTGACCGTCGCCGCGCTCCAAGCCGCCCGCCCACGCGAAGGAGGTCTTCTCCCAGCCGGCCTTCGCCACCTTCGCGAGGTCACCCTTCGCCACGTCAGAGCGGACGCGGTTGGCATACTCGGCGACGATCTTCTTGAGCAACTCCTGCTGTGCACCGTTTAGCTTGCTGTAGCTGATGCCCTCGGGGGAGAGCGGGGTAATCTTCGCGGGCGGTCCTTTCGATCCAGCCGGCCCAGCGGCGGTGATGATGTCGGCGGGTGCCTTGTCGGCATAGATGCCGGCCTTGCGTTGCTCGGCGGACAGGGACTTAACCAACTCACGGCCCAAGTCCTCCTCGACGCCCAGCACGCGCAGGCCCTTCTTCGGCCCCTCGCGGACTTCCGCCGGGTTCGTGCCCATGAAGGAGGGGACAGCGGCGACTTCCTTGCCGTCCACAATGGTGAAGCTCAGTGAAAGGTGATGCCCTTCGAAGCGCCACGCCCAGGTGCCCTTCGCGTCCGGCGTGCCGTAGATGCTGACGAAGTAGAGGATCGGATTGCGGTCCACCTTCGAGTTCTTCTCGAACTCCTTGAGCACTGCTTCGAGGGTGAAGATGCCGGTCGCCTTCGCGTAGCCGCCTTCGCTCAAGGCGGACTGCAAGAGCGCCAGTGCGAGCTTGCGTTGGTCGTCGGCCATCTCCGTCATGGGCAGGCCCTTGCGTCCGAAGGAGACCATCTCCGTCGGGATGAAGTGCCAGGCCTGCCGGGCATCGGCCTTCAGGTCCGCGTAATGGGCCTTGGCCTTCTGCTCGGGCTTGAGCGTGGCCAGGAACTTCTTCGCCGCATCCGTCATCGCGTCGGCGGCGGGATGGGCGTGGAGTGAGATGGAAAAAGCGAAGCCAGCAGCCAGCAATGCGGCGCGGCGGAGAAACGGGCGTTTGTTCATGCGGTGATTCAAGACGACTGCGGTGCGAAGGCAATGCAATAAACTTTTGCCGTGGACGTAGCGGGCAGGCTGCTCGCGCTCGGGGTTTTCCTTGAATTGCCCCCGAAGCCTTTCCACTCTCCGCCCGTCGCCACACATACCATGAACACTCCCTCCGCCCTCAACCGCCGTTCGTTCCTCACCGCCGCTGCCACCGCCGTCGCGGGCGTCGCCGCCGCCGCAGACCGCGATTGGACCGGCAAAATCCCCACGCGCTACCCGGACCCGGACATCATCTTGCTCGACAAGCGTTTCAAGGCCAAGCTCGGCAACACGCCCATCCAGCGGATTTACCACGGCGCAAATACGATGTGGACCGAAGGCCCGGCGTGGAATGCCGTGGGCCGTTACCTGCTCTGGAGCGACATCCCGAACAACATCCAGCAGCGCTGGATTGAGGACGACGGCCACGTCAGCACGTTCCGCAGCCCGGTGAACAACACGAACGGCAACACCTTCGACCACGAGGGTCGCCAGCTTTCCTGCGAGCATCTCACGCGTCGCGTCGTGCGCCACGAGCACAACGGCACCGTCTCCGTGCTGGCGGACAAGTTCGGCGGCAAGCCCTTCAACGCGCCGAACGACGTGGTGGTTCATCCGAACGGCGACATCTGGTTCACCGACCCCGGCTACGGCGGCTTGATGAACTACGAAGGCGAGCGCGTGAAGTCCACGACCGTGCAGCCGAACCAGAAGGAGGCCGTGTATGTGATTGATGGCAAGTCCGGCAAGCTGGACAAGGTCACGGACGAAATCTTCAAGCCCAACGGCCTGTGCTTCTCGCCGGACTACAAGAAGCTCTACGTGGCCGACACCGGCGCGAGCCACTACGACAACGCCCCGAAGAACATCAAGGTGTGGGATGTGGACGGGCGGAAGCTCAAGGGTGGGAAGGAATTCGTTTCGATGAAGCTCAAGTTCAAGCGCGATGGGAAGGACGTGGAAGACGCAGGCTTCGCCGATGGCATCCGCTGCGACACCGAGGGCAACATCTGGGCCAGCGCCGGCTGGGTGGGCGCGGGCTACGACGGTGTCCACATCTTCACGGGCACGGACGGCCAGCGCATCGGCCAGATTCTGCTGCCGGAGATTTGCTCGAACGTCTGCTTCGGCGGCGCAAAGCGGAACCGCCTCTTCATGACCGCCAGCACTTCGGTGTATGCGGTGTATGTGGAGACGCAGGGCGCGCACATCACCTAGCGCTCAGGCCGCCGGCACGGGCTACTTGAACATCGCGTGCTTCGCATCCCCGCCGCTCAGGACGTAGGCCACGAGGTCGAGGATTTCGTCCTGCTTGAGCATGTTGATGAGGCCCTCAGGCATCGGTGAAATCTTCGACGGCTCCATCTTCACGACCAGCTTGCGGTCCACGCCGAGGCGCTGGTTCGGGTCGGTGAGGTCGGTGTTCACCTGCACGGTGTCGCCGTTCAGGTTCACGATGATGCCGGAGATTTTCTCGCCGTCGGTCTTGGTCAGCACCACGGGGACGAACTGCTCATTGATTTCCTTGCTCGGGTTGATGATTTGGTCGAGGAAGTCGCGCGCGTTGTAGCGTCCGCTAGCTCCGGTGAGGTCGGGGCCGGTCATACCGCCTTCGTTGCCGAAGCGGTGGCAAGCGAAGCACGCGGCGGCGCCAAACATCTTGCGCCCGTTCTCGTAGTTGCGGCCTTTGAGACCCTTGTCGGCGACGGCGGCGAGTTCGTCCAGCTTCCATTCCTTCACGTAGGCGCGGCCGGCGAAGGCTTCGGCCAACGCTTCGAGCGGCGATTTCTTCACGGGCTTCTTGGCGAGCAACTCGGCGAGCGTGGTCTTCTCCGCGTCGCTCAGAGTGGCCTCGGCACCGGTGCGGATGAACTCGATGAACTTCTCGAAGCTCGCGCCACCCCGGTAGTTCGCGGCGCGCAGGAACCAGTTGAACTGGTCGGTGCGCAGCGCGGTGGTCCAGCCGGCCTTCAGCATGCGCAGCGAGCGAGCGTATTCCATCTGCTCCTCCTGGCCGGGCGCGTTCTTCAGCGCGGCGATGCCCTTGGCGGCGATGGTCGGTGACTGAAGCGCGACGAGCGTTTCGCAGAGCACCCAGTTGAGCGGAAAGTTCTCGGCGGGAAACAGCGGGTCGAGCTTGGCAATGGCGCGCTGGCGCGTGGCATCATCGGGTTGGCCGAAGCGGACGAGGCAGATGGAGTAAGTGCGAACGAAGGCGAGACGTTGCTCCTGATTGAGCTGCTTCCAATCCACCTTGCCCAACGCGGCGTAAATCTTCGCGGCCATCGCGGTGTCCACGGGTGCGTCGGTGGACTTGCGATGCTGCGGGTCAATGCCCGTCAGGCGCACGAGGCCGAGGAGTGCTTCGACTTGTTTGCCGCCGTCCTTCTCGGCGAACGCCTTGTCGGCCCACGTCGCGGCGGGTTGCCATTCGAGCGCAGTGCGCGCGGCCCAACGGAGGTAGCGGTCGCTGCTGTTCAAGTGCGGCCAAGCGGCGGCGATGGCTTTCGGGTCGGCCTTGCCGTGGAAGACTTCGAGCGAACGGCGGAGGTCACGGGCCTTCGCAGCGATGGGGTCGGCCGTGGGCTTCGACTGCGCGGTGGATTCCTTGCCGGTGTAAGTCACGCGGTAGAGACCGGACTGCACCTTGCGTCCGCCGATGGCGAAATACATCGCGCCGTCCGCCGGGTGGATGATGGCGTCGGTGAGCGGCAGCGGTGCGCCGGAAAGGAACTCCTCGCGCGTGGCGGTGTAGCTGGAGCCGTCGGGCTTGAGGTGGACGGCGTAGAGTTTGCCCCAGCTCCAATCGAGGATGTAGAGCGCGTCCTGATACTTGGCGGGGAACTTCGCGCCGTAGCCGAACGTCACGCCAGTGGGCGAGCCGGGACCGATGTTCGCGACTGCGCCGAGGTTGTCGGGATACCATTCGGGGCGTTTGCCCGCGCCGTTGCGCCAGCCGTATTCGCTGCCGCTGGTGACGTGGTTCACGCGCGTGGGGCGATACCAAGGTGTGTTGAAATCGTATTCCATGTCGGCGTCGTAGGTGAACAGCTCGCCGTCGCGGTTGATGGCGCCGTCGAAGATATTGCGATAACCGGAGGAGTAGTCCTCGAAATCTTTTCCATCGAGCGACACGCGGTAAATGATGCCGCCGGGGCCGAGCACTTCGCGCATGAAGCCGCGCCCATCGGGCATGCGCGGGAGGACGTGGTCCTCGCCCCAGATGAGCGGGACGCGTGAGGAGCTGAAGGCCGTGGGCTTCGTGCCGTTGCCCGTGATGAGGAAGAGCGACTTATTATCGGGCGCGAGGACGATGGCGTGAACGCCGTGGTCGCCACGCGCGCTCATCTCGCGGAGGAGTTCGACCTTGTCGAGCGTGTCGTCGTTCTTCGAGGAGGTGACGCGGTAGAGGCCACTGGGGATTTTGTTCTCGTAGTCGTTCACCGCAACGTAGAGGCCGTTGTTGAACCACAGCAGCCCGTTGGCGGCGCGGATGGCGGCCGGGATTTTCTCAATCTTCGCCGGGTCGAGCGGCTGGCCGGGCGCGGGCGGCGCGAAGCGGAACAGCCCACCGTATTGGTCGCTGGCGATGATGCGGCCCTTGCCGTCGGTGCAAAGGTTGACCCACGAGCCTTGCTCGCCAATGGGCACGGAATGGAGCAGCTCGACCTTGAAATCCTTGAGCACCTTGATGCGTTCGAGTGGGGTGGCTTTGTTCTCGTTGATGGCCTGGCCGGCGTTGGCGGCGGGCGCTTTCTTGGTGTCTTTCTTGGCGGGCTTGGGTGCCTGCGCGGCGGCAGAAGCGAGGCCAAGCGCGAGAGTGAGGGCGGTGAGGCGGAGCAGCTGTTTCATAAACGTGCGGGGGAGTAGAGCAGAAGCGGGGCGGGGAGCAAACTGGGAGTTGGGGGTGAGAAAGCGGAAAAGTGAGGATGTGCTTTTGGAGTCGAAGTGTTTTGCGCCTGCTCGCTTTCCCACCTGCGCCCACCGTTCACTTCTGCCCCGGCTGTTTCGTGTAAGCCGTGACCGCCTTCACCTTCGCGGCCTTCGCGGCGTCCATCACCTTCACGAGTTGGCCCACGGGCGCTTCCGTGTCGGAGCGGATGGCGAGCACGAGGTTTGGATTTTCCCGAACTTTGGCGGTGAGTTCCTCCTGCAACTTCTCGGCGGTGACGGGCAGGCCACCGAAGTGCAGGTGCGGCGCGGTCTTCACGATGTCCACGAAGAGCGGCGGGATTTTCTCGGCCACGCCTTCCTTGGCCTGCTTGGATTCGGGGAGCGAGAGTTTCACCGCCGGCTGCTGGCGAAAGGTGGTCGTGACCATCAGGAAGATGAGCACGACCATCAGCACGTCAATCAACGACACGATGATGACGGCGGGCGGGTTGCGGCGTTTGTGGGTGGTGAACTGCATCGCTGGGCTTTGGATTTAAGCCCGGCTCGCGGCCCGGTATTGGCGCTGGAGGAATTCGTCGCAGAGCGTCTCCATCTCGACGGCGAGCGACTCCACCTTCTTGCTGTAGTAACTCCACGCGACCAGCGAGGGGATCGCCACGAGCAGGCCGAACAAGGTCGCGCGCAAGGCCAGCGCAATGCCGGCAGAGAAGAGCGTGTTGTCACCCGCGAGCGTCTGCTGGCCC
>SIBB01000194.1 GCA_009695395.1 Pedosphaera sp.
GGCTTCTTTGGCCACCTGCTCTGGCAGCGGCTCGGGGCGAGGGACTTTCTGAAGCAGCGCTGGAAACGCATCGGGATTCCATTCCTCCTGGGCATGGTCACGCTGATGCCTCTGATCATCGTGGTCTGGGGTTGGAGCGAACTCCGGACCGTGCCGCGCCCGGTGCGACCGCAATACGGCGAGCTCACCCTGCTCTCGATCCCGACCGTCCATCTGTGGTTCTTGGAAATGCTTTTGATCCTCTACGGCGGTGCGGTGCTGGCAGGTTGGAGCGGGCGCAAGCTGGGACTCGCTGCGTGGCTGCCGCGGCTGGACGCGGCGTTTGACTGGTTCATCGCACAAAGATTGAAGCCGCTGCTGCTGGTTCCGCCGACTGCGCTTTGCCTCTGGGGCGGACCGATGCTGGGGGAAATCGATGCTGCCGGTCTGCGGTTACTGCCGGCCGGGCGGGCCGTGGTTTACTATGGCCTGTTCTTCATCGTGGGCTGGTGGCTGCACCGCCGCCGGCATCAACTCAACGAGTTGCGCAATGGGCTCAATACCTATTTCGCCGTGGCCGCGATCGCCTTCGCCACGCTGGGCGGGTGTCATCTGGCGCAGGCCAAACCCGCCGACAGTCACTACGTCGAGGTCAAACTGCTCGCTGTGGCCGCAGCGGCACTTTATGCGTGGGCGTTGACCTTCGCGGTGACCGGCTGGTTCATGCGCTTTGTGGGTCAGCACCGGCCGTGGGTGCGCTACCTCGCGGATGCCTCCTACTGGTGCTACCTCGTGCACATGCCGCTGGTGCTCTGGCTGCAAGTCCTCGTCGCGAAGTGGCCGGTGAACGGCTGGCTCAAGTTCGCTTTCATCATGGCGGTGAACTTGGTCGTGCTGCTTGCGAGCTACCACTGGTGCGTGCGCTATACGTGGATTGGGCGATCGCTCAACGGGCCGAGGGAGAAGCTGAAAACTAATTAGCCACAAGAGGGCACAAAGCACGCAAAGAACTGCCCGGGATTGCTTTCTTTGCGCGCTCTGCGCCCTTTTGCGGCAAACCACCGACTACTTCAGAAACGGCCCCACGACTTCCTTCCAAATTGCGTAGCCCTTCTCGTTCATGTGCAGGTTGTCCTCCACAAAGATGTCCGGCTTGGGCGTGCCATCTGGCCCCATCATGTGCGGGAACACGTTGATGAAGGCGAATTGCGGGTCGGCCTTGCAGACGGCCTCGATGCGACGGTTTGCCTCGCGCACTTGGTCCACCTGCTTCCAACGCGCCGGGTTGCCCGCGATGGAGATGCAGGCCACGCGTGTCCCCGGCAGCTTCTGCTTCACCAGCGCGGCGAAGCTCTTAAACTCCGCCTCCACACGCTCCGGCGTCTTGCCCGCGTTGATGCCGTTGCCGCCCGGGTAGAGGACGATGAGGCGCGGCTGATGGGGCAGCACCACGCGGTCGAAGTAGTTCACCGAGTCGAACATATCCGATCCGCCGAAGCCGCGATTCACCACCTTGTGCTCCGGAAAATCCTGCGCGAGCGATTTCCAGCGCACGATACTCGAGCTGCCCACGAAGACGATGCCGCCCTTCACCGGCGCGTTCGTCGCGTTCTGCTTCGCGAAGCCGTCCATCGCCCCCTGCCACTTGATGCAGGACGTGACGATGTCGTAGGCCGCCTCGCTGAAGTGCAACTTGTCCGCCACGAACAACTCCGCGCGGGGCTGCCCATCGTCGCCGAGCAACTGCGGGAAATAGTTTATGAAACCAAGCTGGCCGTCCGCCTTCGCGTAGTCGGCAATGAGTTGGTTCGCCTGCTTCGCCTGCTCCACCTCGCTCCAGCGCGCCGGCGAAGTCGGGATGCACAGGTAGTTGATCTTGGTCATCGGCAGCGCCGCGCGGACCTTCGTCACGAACGCCTTGAAGTCCGCGAGCACCTGCTCCGGCGACTTGCCCGTGTGCAGGTCGTTGCCGCCCGCATTGAGGTAAATCGTCTTCGGGGCGTAGGGGATGACCACGCGGTCCGCGAAGTGGACGCAGTCACTCAACTGCGATCCGCCGAAGCCGCGGTTGATAACCTTCTGCTTGCCGAAGCGCTGCGGCAGCGACTTCCACAACCGGATGTTCGACGCGCCATAAAATAGCGTCGCGTCCTTCGGCGGCGCGTTGGTCTTGTCCTCAGCCTCGTAAGCGGCAATGGCCTTCTCGAAGCGTGCCGGGTCCGCAGCCTTCTCGGCAGCACACGCTGGCAACAGCCCCAGCGAGCCAGCGGCGATGAGGGCGAGGAACCGCAGGCGACCGAGTAGAACAACAGGTAGCTTCATGCGCGCGAGTCTCCGCACTGTCTGCGAAAGGGAAAGTGCAAAGATTCCCCTGAAACAATCTCTGCTGGCATCCGTCGCACATCAAGATAGTTTACCCCTATGTTGACCCTGCCCGGCAAATCCACCCGCGCCTTCTGCGACGGCCAGTCGCGCCGCGACTTCCTCCGCATCGGCGCGCTGGGCTTCGGCGGGATGACGCTGCCGGATTTGCTTCGCGTCGAGGCACAGGCGGGCATCCGCAAATCGCACAAAGCCATCATCAACATCTTCCTGCCCGGCGGCCCGCCGCATCAGGACATGTTCGACCTCAAGATGGACGCCCCGCGCGAGATTCGCGGCGAGATGCGGCCCATCAACACCAACGTCCCCGGAATCCAGATTGGCGAGTTGCTCCCGCGCACCGCCGCCATCATGGACAAGCTCGTCCTCATCCGCTCCGTCGTCGGCGCGATTGATGACCACAACGCCTTCCAATGCCAGACCGGCCACCTCGCGCGTAACCAACCCCCCGGCGGCTGGCCCTCCCTCGGCTCCGTCCTCTCCAAGCTCCAAGGCCCCGTGGACAAATCCGTCCCGCCCTTCTTCGGCCTCGCGCCCAAGATGGGCGAGATGCGCTGGGCCGACGCCGGCAAGCCCGGCTTCCTCGGCATCGGCCACGCGCCCTTCAAGCCCTCCGGCGCGGGCAAGGACGACATGGTCCTCGACGGCCTCACCCTCGACCGCCTCGACGACCGCAAGCGCCTCCTCACCAGCTTCGACCAGTTCCGCCGCGACGTGGACAGCAGCGGCCTCATGGACGGCCTCGACAGCTTCACGCAACAAGCCTTCGGGATGCTCACCTCCAGCAAAGTCCTCGAAGCCCTCGACCTCGATAAGGAAGACCCCAAGGTCCGCGCCCGCTACGGCACGGGCGACGCGAAGAATCGCGACGACGGCGGCCCCAAGCTCATGGAGCACATGCTCATCGCCCGACGCCTCGTCGAGGCCGGCGCGCGCTGCGTCACCCTCGCCTTCAGCCGCTGGGACCACCACGGCCGCATCTTCGACGCCCTCCGCCAGGACTGCCCGCTCTTGGACCAAGGCTTCAGCGCCCTCATCGAAGACCTACACCAGCGCGGCCTCGACAAAGACGTGACCGTCGTCCTCTGGGGCGAATTTGGCCGCACCCCGAAGATCAACAGCGGCGCCGGGCGCGACCATTGGCCGCAAGTTTCTTGCGCCCTCCTCGCCGGCGGCGGGATGCGCACGGGCCAAGTCATCGGCAGCACCGACCGCATGGGCGGCGAGGCCAACGACCGCCCCGTTCACTTCGGCGAAATCTTCGCCACCCTCTACGACCGCGTCGGCCTCAACGCCAACCAAGTCACGATCCCCGACCTCTCCGGCCGGCCGCAATACCTCGTGGACGGCTGGGAACCGCTGAAGGAAGTCAGCTAGCCCGACACCGGGAACCTCCCCCTCCCGCTCGCAATTCTTCCTGAACAAGGTTGTGCCGTAGAAGCTTGCCGCAGACCTGAAAGCGCGCGTAATTTGTGCGCGATGCCGAGTGTGCAGAAAATGAATGCGTTGGCTGTTTTCTCCCATTGGGCCGACCGTTGGGAACGTAAAAGTCCGTGTGGTCTTGCGAGTAGCCTTTGGTCAGCCCGGCCTGCAGCCAGTTGGTCGCCTTGCAGACGGTGCCTGCGCGACTCTCCGGGTCGCTGAAGCTCTCGGCCAGCAGCGGACGATATCCGTGCTGACCTTCCCACTGGCCAACTAAAGCCCGCAGCCCCGCGCCCAGGCATTGGCTGGCCAGGTTGGGTCGCCGCGTCGCTTCCAGGACCAGGAAACGCCGCAGTTGCACCACCAGCTTCAAACGCTGGGAGCGCGTCACCGCATCCCAGCCCACCGCTTCATCCCGCGCCTTTAAATGCCAGGCCGCCGCGCACCACACCAGCACCGCCACCAAGCGCCCGTCCTGGCTCACCAACTGACAGAGCCGATCGCCGGCTTCCCGGCCGGCCCCCAGCCCGTGTTCCTGGCCCGGCGCGGCCTTGGCCTGCCGCCATTGCGCGGCCGAATGCACCGCGGTTACTTCAGTGCCCCCGGGCGCTGGGCTGGGGACTTGTTGTTGGGCTCGCCGTGTTCTTTCACCAGCGTATGGCACCCTTTTCGGGGGTGATTGTTTAGCCTTTTGTTTTTCCCCCTGCCTATCGGCGTTCCTTAACTGCCTACCAAACACCCTGCCACACGGTCGTTCACCCGGCGAAATTGCTTGTCGGCACTTTTTGCACGCGCGTAATGTTTGCCCTGCGGGCGGTGGCACAAGCCACCCACGCAAGACTGCGAGTCATCGCACCCTGATAGAGTTGGCAGAGTTGGCTGTGTAGCTCAGTTGGTAGAGCAGCGGATTGAAAATCCGCGTGTCGCCGGTTCAATTCCGGCCGCAGCCACCACTTCACTTTTTAGGCAATAGAATCAAGGGTTTCTCTCACTTCTGGCAGGTTCAAAAAGACCCTAGTGCTAACGCCTAGTGCTAACACTGCCACCCGTGTCAGGGACGGTTGAAGTGTCAATCAAGGCGGGGAAGCTGCGGGTTGGGAAGGCTGCAGTGGTGGCGAGGCACGCGGTTCTTACGTCACGTCTTCCACTGGCTCCAGTTTCGCAATCGCCGCCATGAGTTGGTCGGCGATTTCCTGGTAGATGGCTTTGAGGCGCGGCTTGGTGCATGTCTTGGCTTCCTCGCGCAACACCTTGAAATCGATCGGCACGCCATACTTCACCGTCACGCGGTGCGGGTGGGGGAGTTTCTGGTGCCGGTGCCACGCCTCGAAGGTGCCGAAGACGCGCACGGGCACGACGGGCGCATCGGACTTGATGACGGTCAACCCGATGCCCGCGCGGGCGGGTTGCAATTGACCGTCGTGCGAGCGCCTGCCCTCGGGGAAGAGGATGACGGCGCCGCCGTTGAGCAGGCGGTCGAGGATACCTTTCAAACCCGCTGCGCCTGCGCCGTCGCGGTCCACGGGCACGCAGTTGAGCTGACGCAAATACCAGCCGAAGACGGGGAAGCGGAAGAGCGATTCGCGGGCGAGGTAGTTGATGGGGCGCGGCACGCCGCAGCCGATGAGTGGAGGGTCGAGATAACTCCCGTGATTCGCCGCGAGGATGACCGGACCGGTGAGCGGGATGCGCTCCACGTTCAGGACGTGCCAACGGTGATAGAGCGCATAGTAGGCGCGGCCAGCCAGCCAGGTAAGGCGATAGACGGGTTTCACCGGAGGGAGATGACCAAGGGCCAATGACTAAGGGCCAATGAATGACCAAGTCCGAATGACCAATGAACTGCCGCACGCGCTGGGTGACCGTTAGGAAAACGCTGATTTAAGGACAGAGACAGAGAGTTCACCGAGAAAATCCGGTGAAATCCCCTCTCTGTGTCTCTGTGGTTAAATGCTTTGTTCAGCGTCTCCTTAAGCCATTGCGTCATTGGGCATTCTTTGGGCATTGGTCATTCAGTTCACGCCACTGGCTTGAGAAGGACGAGCCGGTTGGCCTCCCGCCGCACGTTGATTTCATCGAGCATGATGTCGCACGTCTCCTGCACGCCCTGATGGGAGTTATCAATGAGCTTCGCGCCGAGGGAGGGCATCAGCGGGGAGTGGGCGCGTGAGCTGTCGCGCTTATCCCGGTCGTGGAGGTTTTCCGTCACGCCATCGCGTTCGCGGCGGGTCTTGCGCACTTCGGGGCTGGCATCGAGGAAGAACTTGTAGTCGGTCTCCGGGAAGATGTTCGAGCCGATGTCGCGGCCTTCCATAACGCAACTGCCGAACTGGAGGCACTCGCGCTGCTTGGCCTTCATCCAGTCGCGGACGAACCGAATCTGCGCGACGTGCGCGACGGCGGCGCTGGCCTCGGAGGTGCGGATTTCCTGCGCGGGATAATAGCCGTCCACCAGCAGGCGCACATGGGCATCGGCAACGACGAGCGAGGTCTTCCACTTGCGGCAAAGCGCGGCGACCTTCTTGTCCTCGTTCACGTCCACCTTCATGCGGAGGCAATGCCATGCCAGCGTGCGATACATCGCCCCGGTGTCCACGGTGAGCACGCCGAGCATCTGCGCGAGGCGACGGGAGGTGACGCCCTTGCCGCTGGCGCTGGGACCGTCAATGGCGATGACGTAGGGCTTGGTGTGTGGCATGGGATTTTAACGCCGAATCAGTCAGCAAACAGCTCCTCCACTGCGAGATTTCGCCCGGTGGCGGCGTCGCGGATTTCAGCGCCGAGGCCGTGGGGGGGCGGGGTGGCGAGCTTCTGGAAAAAGTTGGGGAAGGTCTTCTTCACGCAGGCGGGATTCTTGATTTTGATGCCGGGCACTTTCAAGCCGAGAACCGCGAAGCACATCGCCATGCGATGGTCGTCGTAGGTTTCGATTTCCGCACCGGCGAGCGCGGAGGGGTAAACCGTCAACGTGTCGCCCTCCTCGATGACCTTCGCGCCGCACTTGGTCAACTCCGTCCGCAACGCAACGACGCGCTCGCACTCCTGCACGCGGAGGCGGCCGAGGTCGGTGAAGCGGATACGTTCACTCCCTAGTGAAGCAGTGACAATCGCGGT
>SIBB01000195.1 GCA_009695395.1 Pedosphaera sp.
AGGTTGCCATCGGCAGTGCTCGGGATCATTTCGGAAACCTGGCAAAGGCTTAAAGCAAAAAGGCCGGCCTGCTCGCGCAGGCCGGCCTGTTGAATTTCAGTCCGTGACGGACCGAGGGCTGGATTACATATCCATGCCGCCGGGACCGTGGTGGTCGCCGCCACCCGACTGCTTGTCCTTCTCGGGCAGGTCGGTGATGAGGCACTCGGTGGTGAGCAGAAGTCCAGCGATGGAGCTGGCGTTCTGGAGCGCGGCGCGGGTGACCTTCTTGGGGTCCACGACGCCGGCCTTCACGAGGTCTTCATACTCGCCAGTCGCGGCGTTGAAACCTTCGTTGCCCTTGCGCTTCTTGATCTCCTGCACGATGACGGAGCCTTCGTAGCCGCCGTTGTTGGCGAGCCACTTGGCCGGCCATTCGATGGCGCGCTTGACGATCTCGACGCCGAGCTGTTCGTCGGTGTTGGCGCCCTTGACGGCGTCAATCGCGGCGAGGCAGCGGATGAGGGCGACACCGCCGCCGGGGACGATGCCTTCTTCAACGGCTGCGCGCGTGGCGTGCAGCGCGTCTTCGACGCGGGCTTTCTTTTCCTTCATCTCGGTCTCGGTGGCTGCACCGACGTTGATGACGGCGACGCCGCCGGCGAGCTTGGCGAGGCGCTCCTGGAGCTTCTCGCGGTCGTAGTCGCTGGTGGTCTCGTCGATCTGGCGGCGGATCTGGTTCACGCGGCCCTGGATCTCGGAGGACTTACCGCCGCCCTCGACGATGGTGGTGTTTTCCTTGTCCACGACGATGGTCTTGGCGCGGCCGAGGTCGGCGAGTTCGAGGCCTTCGAGCTTGATGCCGAGGTCTTCGCTGATGAACTTGCCACCGGTGAGGATGGCGATGTCTTCGCACATGGCCTTGCGGCGGTCACCGAAGCCGGGGGCCTTGACGGCCACGACGTTCAGGATGCCACGGAGCTTGTTCACGACGAGGGTCGCGAGGGCTTCGCCTTCGACTTCTTCGGCGATGATGAGCATGGGCTTGCCGGCCTTGGCTACCTTCTCGAGGATCGGGAGCAGGTCCTTGAGGGAGCTGATCTTCTTCTCGAAGTTGAGGACGTAGGCGTCTTCGAGCTTGGCTTCCATGGTGTCCGCGTTGGTCACCATGTAGGGGCTGAGGTAGCCCTTGTCGAACTGCATGCCTTCGACGACGTCGAGGGTGGTCTCAATGGACTTGGCCTCTTCAACCGTGATGGTGCCGTCCTTGCCGACCTTGTCCATCGCGTCGGCGATGATCTCGCCGATCGTCGCGTCCCAGTTGGCGGAGACGGTTGCGACCTGCTTGATCTCTTCCTTGTCCTTGACCTTCTTGGCGATCTTGTCGAGGTGGCCGACAGCGGCGTCCACGGCCTTCTGAATGCCGCGCTGGATGCCGATCGGGTTCGCACCGGAGGTCACGTGCTTGAGGCCTTCGCGGAAGATGGCTTCAGCGAGGACCGTGGCCGTGGTTGTTCCATCACCGGCGGAGTCGCTGGTCTTGCTGGCGACTTCGCGGACCATCTGCGCGCCCATGTTTTCGTAGGGGCAGGCGAGTTCGATTTCCTTGGCGACCGTGACACCGTCTTTGGTCACGGTCGGGGAGCCGAACTTTTTGTCGATCACGACGTTGCGGCCTTTCGGGCCGAGGGTCGCGGCGACGGCTCGCGCGAGCTTGGAGACGCCCCGAAGGAGGGTCTGACGCGCGGCTTCATCGAACAGGAGTTGTTTTGCTGCCATAGTAGTTTCTAGTTTCTGGGTTAATGGTTTGAGCCGGGATTACTTGACCACAGCGAGGATGTCATCGCTGCTGAGAATCTTGTATTCCTTGCCGTCGATCTTGATTTCCGTGCCGCCGTATTTGCTCACGAGCACGCGGTCGCCGACCGCGACTTCGAAGGCAACCTTCTTGCCGTCGTCATCGGTCTTGCCGGTGCCGAGAGCGCGAACAATAGCCTCTTGCGGTTTCTCTTTGGCGGTATCGGGGATGATGATGCCGCCCTTTTTGGTTTCTTTTTCCTCAGCCGCTTCCACGAGGACGCGGTCGCCGAGGGGTTTCACGTTTAGTGCCATAGTTTGTGTCTTTGTTTTGTGTTGTTTAACCGACTGCGAATTAACCCCCGCAGCACTCGCGGCGGGGAAAATGTTTAGTAATGATTGTTCGGTCGCTGAAGGCCGTGCGGGCTACTTCTTCTTCTCTTCCACGACTTCGGCGTCAATGACCGGGCCTTGGTCTTTGTCTTCGGCCTTGGCTTCGCCACCCGGCGCGGGGTCGGCGGCTTTGCTGGACTGTGCTTTCTCAGCCGCAGCCTTGTAAAGCTGCTCGGACGCGGCTTGCACGGCTTCATTAAGTCCGTCGCGGGAAGTGCGAACCTTCTCCGGGTCGGATCCGGCCAGTGCTTCGCGGGCTTGTTTCAAGGCATCCTCAATCTTGGACTTGGTGGGGCTGTCGAGCTTGTCACCGTTTTCCTTCAAGAGCTTGTCGGTGCGATAGACGAGCGCGTCGGCTTCGTTGCGCGCCTCGATTTCCTCGCGCTTGGCCTTGTCTTCATCAGCGTGGGCCTCGGCGTCCTTGCGCATCCGCTCGATCTCCTCCTTCGAGAGGCCGCTGCCGGAGGTGATGGTGATCTTCTGCTCCTTGCCGGTGCCGAGATCCTTCGCGGTGACGTGCTGGATGCCGTTGACATCAATGTCGAAGGTCACCTCGATCTGCGGCACGCCGCGCGGCGCGGGCGGGATATCGGTGAGGTGGAACTTGCCGATGGTCTTGTTATCACGGGTGAGCTGGCGCTCGCCCTGGAGCACGTGAATCTCGACGCCGGGCTGGCTGTCGCTCGCGGTGGAGAAGATTTCCGACTTGCGCGTCGGAATGGTGGTGTTGCGCTCGATGAGCCGGGTGAACACACCACCGAGGGTCTCAATGCCCAGCGAGAGCGGTGTCACGTCCAGCAGGAGCACGTCCTTCACCTCGCCCTTGAGCACGCCGCCCTGGATGCCGGCGCCGATGGCGACGACTTCGTCCGGGTTCACGCCTTGATGCGGGGGCTTGTTGACCAGCGCGCGGGCGGTCTCGACCACGCGAGGCATGCGGGTCATGCCGCCGACGAGCACAAGCTCGTCAATCTTATCCACGCTGATACCGGCGTCGGTGAGGCAGCTCTTCACCGGCGCGAGCGTCCGCTCGAAGAGCTCGTCGCAGAGTTGCTCCATCTTGGCGCGGGTGAGCTTGGAGGAAATGTGCTTCGGCCCGCTGGCGTCCGCGGTCACGAAGGGCAGGTTGATGTCGTAAACCTGCGAGCTGGAGAGCGCGATCTTCGCCTTCTCGGCCTCTTCCTTGATGCGCTGGAGCGCGTCCGGCTGCTTGCGGAGGTCGATGCCCGAGTCCTTTTTGAACTCGTCGAGGATCCAATCCATGATGTGGTTGTCCCAGTCATCGCCGCCGAGGTGCGTGTCGCCGTTCGTCGCCTTCACCTCGAAGACGCCGTCGCCGATCTCCAGCACGCTGATGTCGAACGTGCCGCCGCCGAGGTCATACACCGCGATATTCTCGTCCTTCTTCTTGTCGAGGCCGTAGGCGAGCGCGGCCGCGGTCGGCTCGTTGATGATGCGCAGCACTTCGAGGCCGGCGATGCGGCCGGCGTCCTTGGTGGCTTGGCGCTGCGAGTCGTTGAAGTAGGCGGGCACCGTGATGACCGCCTGCGTGATGATCTCGCCCAAGCGCGTCTCGGCATCGGACTTGAGCTTGGCGAGGATCATCGCGGAAATCTCTGGCGGGCTGAACTGCTGCGGCTTGCCGTCCACTTCGACTTCCACAGCGGCATCGCCGTTGGCCGCACGCACGACCTTATAAGGCACGCGCTTCAGCTCTTCCTGCACCTCGGTGAACTTGCGGCCCATGAAGCGCTTGACCGAGTAAACGGTGTTGCGGGGGTTGGTGACCGCCTGCCGCTTCGCCGCATCGCCCACGACACGCTCACCGGATTTGGTAAACGCCACGACCGACGGCGTGGTGCGTTTGCCCTCGGAGTTCTCCAAAACCAACGGCTCGCCGCCCTCCATGACCGCCATGCAGGAGTTCGTCGTGCCCAAATCAATACCCAAAACTTTTGCCATAGAATAAAATTGTTACAGCCAAACCCCATCTAGCAGTGCCAGTGCCAGCAGTGGCTCCTTAAGGAAAAGCTTATGAAATCTCATGTTTGCAGGGAAAACAGTTCGTTTAGCCTCCCTTGGAAGTCGTCCGGAGAAGTTTAGAGTGTGCCATCGGCGACACAATGAGCAACTTCGTGGCACAAACGCCGACTCCTGCGGAATGGACGTCGCTTCCGAAATACGGGCCCTCTTACTTTGGCGCTGGGGCCGTGACGATGAACTCCAGCAGGTCCGCCAGGCCCTGCGGCGTCAGGCCGGCGGCGAGGTTCTCGGGCATCAGCGACTGGCTGGAGCTTTTCATTCCCTTCACCTTCGTGCGCGGGAGCGTGACTTCCTGGCCGCTGGCCATGCGCAGCGTCACGTGGCTTGGGGTCTCGTTCCCGATGAGCGCCGTGTAGCTATCGTCGTCGCGGGTGTCCACTTGGAAGGCGATGAACTGCGGCGCGATCTCCGCGTTCGGGTCCACGATGCTGGCGAGCAGCTTTTCCTTCCCGGCGGTTTTCACCGTCACAAAGTCCGGGCCGAGCGCGAAGCCGTCCGTGCCGGCGCGGTGACACGCCGCACACCGCTCCATGAACACGGGCTTGCCGCGCGCCGCGTCGCCACGCAGGTCGAGCGCGGGCAGGAAACTCTTGAGTGCGTCCGCTGGCTTGGGTGCGGCGGCAAACAGCTTGGCGGCGAGCGCGGCGACGGACTTGTCCTTGCTTGCCTGCAACGCTTTCACGGATGCGGCGGGGATTTCCACCGGCTTCACCGTGCCGGACTCAACGGCGTTCAACAGCGCGATCGAGCGTTCTGGTCGCGTGGTCAGCGCAGCCAGCGCGGCCGTGCGGGCGCCCGGAGAGAAAGCGCCCCAGCGCTTCACAAGCTCCGGGCCGACCTCGGGCGCGGGGAAACGCGCGAGCGCACCGAGAGCGGCCAACTGCAGCGGCTCTGGCAGAGCGTCCAGCAACGGCACGAGCTTCGCGCCGGACTCGGCGTAGCTGGTGAGCGCAAGCAGTTGAACCGCCTGCACACGAGCGAGCTCGGGGGCCTGCTTGTTCACGGCGGTTTGCGCGGCGCTGGCGAAGACGCCCTTGAGATGGCTCATCTTGTCGAGTGCGGCGAGCGTCGTGCCAGCGCGGATGGCTCCCTCACCGAGCGCGCGGACGATGGTGGCGACTACCGCATCAGAATCGGGCTTGGCAGCGAACTCCAAGACAGCGCGGGCCTCGGCGGGGTTGTTCCGCGCGCCGATGAGTTCCGCGAGCTTGCGGAGAAACTCCTCGTGGCCGGGCGTCGAGCGGAAACGCAGGTCGTGGGCCAGCGTGGTGAAGACTTCCCCCGCGCCGTCGGTGAGCGAACTCAGCACGGCGGCCTGCATCCACGGGCTGTCCACGTCGTGGCGGATGAGGTCGGCGAGCGCCTTGGGACGCGCGGGACTGCGCACATCGCCCAGCGAAAAAGCGAGCTGGTAACGCACGCGCGACGAGAAATCGCTGGTCATGCCAAGCAATTTCTCCGCGAGCACGCTGTTGCCTTTTGCGCCCACGATGGGCGCCTCGCTCAACTTGACCGCGTGCTCGCGCACTCGTTCGTCGCGGTCGTTGAGGCCAGCGATCAGATGCTTCGAGTCCAGCGCCTGCAGGCCGTGCAGCGCGTAGAGCACGTGCATCCGCGCGTGCGCGGAGCGGGACTTGGCGAAGATCGCCTCCAGCTCCGGCACGGCGCGACGGTCGCGGCGTTCGTAGATCAAGCGTGCGGCGGTGTCGCGCGTCCAGCCGTTCGGGCTGTCGAGCTGCGCGACGAGCTGCGCAGTGCTGGCGGTGCCGAGCTTGGGCAACTTCGGCTGCTGGAAATTCTCCGGGACGATCCGCCAAATGCGGCCCCGGTCGTTGCCGCTGTTGAGGTCAATGTGCTTCTTGATGGCTTCGGGAATGGACCACGGGTGCTCGATGACTTCGCGATACATGTCCGCGATATAGAGGCAGCCATCGGGCGCGTTCTGGAAATGCACCGGGCGGAACCACGTGTCGCGCGAAGCCAGGAACTCGATGCCTTGCTCGTCCGCCGGGCGTTTCGCGGTGAGCGCGACGCCGTTGGGCGAAAGTATTTTCCGGTGAACGAGATTGCCACCGGCGTCGCCGATGAAGGCATTGTCCACAAACTCCGGCCCGTAGGCGTCGCCCCGGTAAATCGTCGCCCCGGTCGCGCCGGTGAAGTAGCCGGAGACGCGCCCGCCGCCCTCGACCATGCCGGGCACCACGCCGCTGATGCGCCAGCGCGTGCGCACGATGCGCCACGGCTCATCCGGACTCAGGCGGAAGACCTCCGCCGCCGGGCCGTCCGCCGCGATGCTGATGCGCGGGTTGGGCATGGCGAAGGCGGGGTTCCGCGCTCCGTAGCGCAGGCCGAAGAGCACCATCTGCAAGTGGTCGCTGTTGCTGCAGACAAACTTGCGACCGAGGCTGTCGAAGGAAAGTCCGTATTGCCCGCCGCCCGACTCGGCCTGGAGGCCCATGCTGCGTGGGTCGAAACTGAAGTCGCGTCCGCGCAAATCGAGCGCCGGGCCGGCATTGGTGGCAGTGGACTTCACCGCGTTGCCGCCGATGGGGCCGGTCGCGCCGTGGATGCGATTATCGAGGCCCCAGTTGAGCGAGTTGATGAGCGCCTGCACGTTGAGCCGCGCCGCGCCGCTGCCGAAACCGGTGAAGAC
>SIBB01000196.1 GCA_009695395.1 Pedosphaera sp.
GGAACACGTCATCGCATGGGTGAACCAAGGGTTCTTCCTCCTCACCGTCCTGCTCGCGTGGCAGCTCGCGCGCCGACTCTTCGACCCGACCGTGGCGTGGCTCTCCGCCGCTGTCCTGCTCGGCGCAGACCTGCTATGGCGGTTCAGCATGTCGGGCCTTTCCACGATGCTCGCGCTCGCGCTGCTCATGCTGGTGGCGAACCTTCTCGTCGCCGCCGAGCGCGGCTCGCGCGAGGACGACTGGGGCGCGGCGCGGCTCTACTTCACCGCGCTGCTGGCGGGCGCGCTCATGGGCGCTCTCGGCCTGACTCGCTACGCGCTGGGCTGCCTCGTCCTGCCGGTGATGCTCTACTTCAATCTCTTCTTCGCACCGCGCAGCCTCAGCCTCGGCTTCGCGGCGCTGCTGGGCTTCGCGGCGGTCATGGCCCCGTGGCTGATGCGCAACCACGAGGTGAGCGGACGGCTCTTCGGCGTCGCCAGCCTCGCGTTGCACCAGACGACCGACCGCTTCCCCGGCGACCGCATCGAACGGCTGCTGGACCCGGAGAACAAGTTCACGCACGAAGACCTGCGGCAGGTCAGCCTCGATGAACACTGGGCCAAGCTGGGCGAAAACCTGCCCGGCATCCTGCAAAACGACCTGCCTCGCCTCGGCGGAAGCTGGGTCGCCGCGTTCTTCCTCGCCGGCCTGCTCGTGCCGTTCCGCAACCCTGCGCTTGGGCGGCTGCGCGTCTTCGTGCTGCTCTCGCTTGGCGTGCTTATCGTCATGCAAGCCGTCGCAAAGACACACGCCACCGCGCTCGCGCCGGAGGTGAACTCCGAGAACCTCCTCGTGGTGCTCGCGCCACTGGTGTTCATCTTTGGCACGGGGCTGTTCGTGCTGCTCATGGACCAGCTTGAACTCCCGCCCTTCGGCGCGCGCGGCACGGTCATCGCTCTGTTCCTGCTAGTTGCGTGCGCGCCGATGCTCTTCGCGCTCGGCGGCACGCCGCGCTCGCCGATGGTCTATCCTCCCTACCATCCGCAGGTCATCCACGAGCGCGCGGGCTGGGTGGGCGAACGCGAGCTGATGATGAGCGACCTGCCGTGGGCCGTGGCGTGGTATGGCCGGCGCGACTGCGTGTGGCTGCCGAGCAACGTGGGCGAAGGCTTCGCCACCGTGCACCGCGTGCGCCCCGTCGCCGGGATTTACCTGACCGCGCTGACGTTGGACCAGAAGCTGATCTCCGGGCTGCTGCAAGGCGACGACCCCGCGTGGGGCGAGTTCGCGGCGAACGCGATCGTGAAGCGTGAAATCCCGGATGGCTTCCCGCTGAAGCACGCCTTCGCCGAGGGCTTCCCCTACCAGCTCTTCCTGTCGGACCGCGAGCGCTGGAAGCCGGCTGCGAAGTGACGTCCCAGCAAAGCCGGTAGCCGCCGGTTTAAGGAGCCGAGCTCAGCTTCAAACGCAACGGCAGTGCTGGCTTAACCGGAACGATTCCATTGGAACCACGCAGCACACTCCGGCCCACAGCAGGAGCAAAGGAGTGTGGTTGCCAAACTGCGCCACAAATCCGCGCACGTCAGTTTGCCCCCGCGTCGGCCACGCGCTTGAGATAGTCGAAGGCGTAAATCCCCGTGCCGTGGCCGTCGGCCCAGAGCGGTTGCACACCGTAGCCGCCCACCATCCCGAGGCGCGTGAGCTGGAACGCGTTTGGCCCGTAGGGCTTGTCCGGGTTCTTGTAAAGGTTGCCCATGATGTCCACCTCGCCCTTGCAGCCGGCGCACGGGCACGCTCGGCGCAACGCCTCCAGCCGCACGAAGGTCTCCGTGCCGTCGTCCCACTTGATGGCGAGTTCCACGCCAACCGGCTGCATGTCCACTGGTCGCATCACGCGATCTTACGAAGCCGTCGCACACGGAGGCAACTGGCGAAGTAGCGCTCCGCCCGACGCAGCATATCGGGTAAACAGATTAAGTTAGGTAAGACTAATTTTATTCCTTGCCCAAATTAAACTTTTCCCTACCTTCAGCGACGCTGATACCAACCATCTGTTGGTTGCGCATCGACCTTGAACATGCAACTGAGCCGACCCTTTCTATTGGGGAGCGCCTTGCTCCTAGCCGCTGCTGCTGCTGTCAGCACCGTGCCCTCCTCGTTCGCCGCCGAGCGCAAAATCCGCGTTACCACCACCACCTCGATGGTCACTGACCTCGTGCAGCAGGTCGGCGGCGACCGCGTGGAAGTCTCCGGCCTCATGGGCGCGGGCGTGGACCCGCATCTCTACAAGGCCACCGCCGCCGATGTCTCAAAGCTCCAGCAGGCCGAGGTCATCTTCTACAACGGCCTCGTGCTGGAGGGGAAGATGACCGACATCTTCACGAAGCTCGCGCGCTTGAAGAAGTTCGTTTACCCGCTCACCGAGGGCGTGCCGGAGAAGAAGCTGCTGGAGCCGCCGGAGTTCGAGGGCCACTTCGACCCGCACGTGTGGTTCGATGTTGAGTTGTGGGCCTTGTGCGCGCAGACGGTCGTGAAGGGCTTGAGTGAATTCGCGCCGAAGGACAAGGCGCACTTCGAGCTGTGCGGCAAGGCGGTCGCCACCAAGCTCCGCACGCTGCACGACTGGTCGGTCAAGAAGGCCGCCGAACTGCCCAAGGAGCGTCGCATCCTTGTCACCAGTCACGACGCCTACAACTACTTCGGACGCGCGTATGGCTTCCAAGTCGTCGGCCTTCAAGGCGTCTCCACCGTCACCGAGGCCGGCCTCGCGGACATGGCGAAGCTCGTCGATTTCATCAAGCAGAAGCGCGTGAAAGCGATCTTCGTCGAGTCCAGCGTCTCGCCCGCAACCCTCCAGCGCATCGCCAAGGACGCCGGCGTGAAGGTCGGCGGGGAACTCTTCTCCGACGCGATGGGCACGCCCGGCCAGATGGAAAACGGCTACGACCTCGGCACTTACGAGGGGATGATTAAACACAACCTCACGACCATTGTCGGGGCGCTGAAGTAGCCAAACAAACACACTAACCTGCACCTCCCGGCACTAATGAAGACGAGGCACAAGAAAGCGGAAGCGCGGCTCGCTTCACTGTCCATTAGAGTCAGTTAGTGCAGGTCAGTGGTTCAAAATCATGTCCCCTCCTCCCCTCGAAATCCACGACCTCACCGTCGCTTACCACAAGAAGCCCGTCCTGTGGGGCGTGGACCTCGTCGTGCCGCCGGGCAAGCTCGTCGGCATCGTCGGGCCGAACGGCGCGGGCAAGTCCACTCTCATCAAGGCCGCGATGGGCCTGCTGCCCGTCAGCAGCGGCTGGGTGAAGGTCTTCGGCGAACCCGTCGCTAAGAACCTCCGCCGCGTCGGCTATGTCCCGCAGCGCGAGTCCGTGGACTGGGATTTTCCCGTGAGCGTGATGGACGTGGTGCTCATGGGCCGTTACGGCAAGCTCGGCCTGCTCAAGCGCCCGACGAAGGCCGACCACGACAAAGCCCGCGAGTGTCTCGACAAGGTCAAGATGCTTCCCTACGCGAACCGGCAGATTTCCAACTTGAGCGGCGGCCAGCAGCAACGCGTCTTCCTCGCCCGCGCGCTGGCGCAGGAGAGCGACCTTTACTTCATGGACGAGCCGTTCTCGGGCGTGGACGCCGCGACCGAGTCCGCCATCATCGCGCTGCTGCACGAACTGCGCGCCGCCGGCAAGACGTTGCTCGTCGTCCACCACGACCTGCCCACCGCGCGGAACTACTTCGACATGCTGCTACTGCTGAACATGCGCGTCGTCGCGTTTGGCCCCACGGAGGAAGTGTTCAATTACGAGACCTTGCAGAAGACGTATGGGGGAAGGCTGACGATTTTGAGCGAGGTGGCGGAAGCGGTGCGGGTGAAGGGGTAGTGGAGAGGATAGAAATGAGCTGTTCAGCGAACATGAACTCGCGAACCAACCGGACCACCGTCCGGCTCCTCTATCTTCTATCTTCTCTTCTCTATCTTCTCTTCACCACGCCCGCCCACGCCGCCCGTATCGGCGACCTCTCCGAGACCTCGCTCTGGGACCAAGCCCTCCGCTTCTTGACCTTCCAGGACCCGTCCGTCCGCTACGCGCTGCTGGGCTCGATGCTGCTGGGCATCTCGTGCGGCCTGCTCGGCTCGTTCCTCGTCGTGCGGAAGATGGCGCTGGTCGGCGACGCCCTTTCGCACGCGGTGCTGCCCGGCGTGGCGCTGGGATTTCTGTGGAACATGAGCAAAGACCCCGTCGCCATCTTCATCGGCGCGACGCTCGCGGGCTTGCTCGGAACTGCTGTGGTGAACCTCCTCAAGCAGACCACGCCCTTGAAGGAAGACACCGCGCTCGGCCTTGTGCTCGCGTCGTTCTTCGCCGTCGGCATCTGCCTCGTGACGATGATTCAACGCCTGCCCACCGGGAACAAAAGTGGCATCGACAAGTTCCTCTTCGGCCAGGCGGCGGCCATTGGCGCGGCGGACGTTCAGCTCATGGCCGTCGTCACCGGGCTGGTGGTTGTGGTCATCGCCTTGTTCTACAAGGAGTTCCTCGTGACCAGCTTCGACGCCGGGTTCGCCCGCGCGGTGGGCTTGCCGGTGCAGGCGTTTCATTACGGGCTGATGCTGCTGCTCGCGTTCGCCGTGGTCATCGCGCTGCAGGCCGTCGGCGTCGTGCTCGTGTCCGCGATGCTCATCACGCCCGCCGCTGCCGCGTATCTGCTCACCGACCGGATGCACCGGATGCTCCTCCTCGCGGCGGTGTTCGGGATGGCGGCGGGCGCTCTCGGCGCGTTCTTGAGCTTCCTCGGCAACAACCTTCCCACCGGCCCCTTCATGGTGCTCGCGGCCACGGCAGTGTTCGCCGCCGCGTTCCTCTTCGGCCCGCGCCACGGCATCGTCGCGCGCTGGTGGCGGCAACGCAGCCGCGCCGCGCGCATCCAACGCGAGAACACGCTCAAGGCCATCTACCACGTCCTCGAAGCGCGCAACTTCCAGGGCGAAGGCGTCTCCTTCAGTGAACTCGCCGAGCGCCGCCGCGAGACGGAGGAGGAAATCCAAGTGCAAGCCGCCGCGCTCGCCCGGCACGAACTCGCCACGCTCCCCGGCGAGGCTGACGCACTCTTCCTCACGCCCGCCGGCTGGCAGACCGCCTGCGCCATCGTCCGCAACCACCGCCTCTGGGAACTTTACCTGACGCACACCGCGCAAATCGCCCCCGACCACGTCCACGAGGACGCGGAGAAGATTGAACACGTCCTAGGCGAAGACATGGTCCGCGAGCTGGAGCGCCGCTTGAACTACGCGACGAAAGACCCGCACGGGAAGGTGATTCCCGGCGTGCCTGTCATGCTGGAAACCAAACCCGAGGCGACGCCGGGATACGGGAGGTCAGCATGAACGAACTCATCCCGCTGTTTGAATTTCAGCGCGTCTTCGTCACGCCGTGGACGCAGGACTTCAGCAGCTCCGTCTGGATCGTTCTCATGGGTTTCTTCGTGGCAACGGCGTGCGGGTTGGTGGGAAATTACCTCATCCTCCGCCGCATGGCCTTGGTCGGCGACGCCATCAGCCACAGCATTTTGCCGGGCATCGCAGTGGCGTTCCTCATCAGCGGCAGCCGCGGCTCGTTGCCGATGTTCCTCGGCGCGCTCGTGGCGGGCGCGGTCACGACGGTGCTCATCGAAGTCATCCACAAGAAGTCGCGCGTGAAGCAGGACGCGGCCATCGGCATCGCGTTCACGAGCCTCTTCGCGGTGGGCGTCATCCTCATCAGCCTCTTCGCGTCGAAGGTGGACCTCGACCAGGAATGCGTCCTCTACGGCGAGATCGCCTTCATCCCGCTGGAGGGGATGGTGGAGTTCGCCGGCCTGACGCTCGGCCCACCCTCCGTCGTGCGCATGGCCTTGGTGACGCTCGTGGTCGCGCTGCTCGTGGGCCTGTTCTACAAGGAACTCCTCGTCAGCTCCTTCGACCCCGCGCTGGCCTTCTCGCTGGGCATCAACTCGACCTTCGTCCACTACGCGCTGATGGCGATGCTCTCGGTGGTGGTGGTGAGTGCGTTCGAGGCGGTGGGGGCCATCCTCGTCATCGCCATGCTCATCCTGCCCGGCGCGACGGCCACGCTGCTCTCGCACCGCTTCCCCGTGATGCTGGGCCTGACCGTGCTGCACGCGGCGTTGAGCGCGGTGCTGGGCCTGCACCTGGGCGTCTGGCTGAACTGCTCGCTCGCCGCCGCGATGGTCGTGGCGGGGACGGGATTGTTTATTGCCGCCGCCGCAGTGTTCGGCTACCAACAAACTCACGCGCATGAACACTCTCAAAACAACAACCTTCGTGGTCGCCGTGGTGATTAGCCTCGGCAGTGCTGGTTGCCGGAAGCGTCGCTCCGAGCCAGTCACCCCAGTCTCCAGTGAATCCGCCCAAGCCAGGCCGACGACCCCATCCACCCAAGGGCCAGCAGCGAGCGCCCCGGCGGCGATGTCAGCGGCCAATCAGGTTGTGCTGGAGAAGAAATTTATGTCGCCTGAGACGTCATGGTCAGCCAAGACGCCCGATCAGAAACGGAGCGCCTATTACGCATGGTGCCAGCAATACATGTTCGGGGACGCCGCCACCAAGTCGAGGATCCTCGGTGAAATCAACCGCACGGGGCTTCCTCCCGACGACATCAAGGCCCTGCAATTGGAAAACCGAAAGCTGACGTTTCCTCCGCTGCCACTCCAGTAGGAGGCGCGCTCGTTTTGAAGCGAACGAAACCGTGTCTTCAGCCGACGAGAAACTTGGAACGAGAACTTCGGGGCAAGTTAGTAGCGGCCAGCGGGATCAAGGGGATTGCACCACAACCGG
>SIBB01000197.1 GCA_009695395.1 Pedosphaera sp.
CTCGCCGTCCTGCTTGAACTCGGCGGTGAAATCAACCGAGGTGTCGAGCGAGGCTTCGAGCGTGTAAGTCCATTTGCCGGTGAGGCTGAGGCTCGCGGCGGTGGCGGGCTTCTCTGGTTTGTCCGCGCCAAAAACCGGGCTGACGAGAACGAGGCTGAAGGAGCCACACGCGAGCCAGAGCGCGAGGAGACGGGCGAGAGAACTTTTAGCGTGCTTCATGGGTGCGACTCAATCGGCGCGACAATGGCTTGTCAAGCAAGGCATCGGCAAGGCATCGGCGTGCGCTGCGTCTTGCCTGTCCCGGAAAACTTCGCGATGCTTCTCCCGGACTCTATGACATCACACCTCCTCCGCCCACTCCGTTGGCTGCTCCCTGTGAGCTGCTGGCTCGCCGCCGCCGCTCTCGCCACCGCCCAAACTCCCGACCCCGACCTCATGCAAACGCGACAGAAGTTCCAGACCCAGCTCACCAAGAAAGTTGACCTCGGCTACCTGCTCTACCTGCCGCCGAGCTACGACGCGAAGGCGGCGAAGAAGTGGCCCCTCATCCTCTTCCTCCACGGCGCGGGCGAGCGCGGGACGAATCTCGCGCAGGTCGCCGTCCACGGGCCGCCGAAGCTGGTGAAGAAGAATCCGCCGGTGCCGAAGAATGAAACCGAGGTTGCCCGCCAAAACCGCGAGGCCGCCACGAAGCTGGTTCAGGGGAATTTCATCGTGGTCTCACCGCAGTGCCCCGTCGGCGAGCGTTGGGACTCGGAGGCTCTGCTTGCGCTGCTCGACAGCGTCATCACCAGTCACAAGGTGGACACGGGCCGCGTGATTCTCACCGGCCTGAGCATGGGCGGCTACGGCTCGTGGGCGCTGCTCTCGAAGGCTCCGGAGCGCTTCGCGGCGGTCGTGCCCATCTGCGGCGGCGGCGAGCGCATTGACATTCTGCTGGCGTCGCGCACGAAGTCAGACGCGCTCAAGTCGCTGCCGGTCTGGGCGTTTCACGGCGGGAAGGACGGCGTCGTGCCGCTCTCCGAATCCGAGCGCATGGTGGAGGCGCTGAAGAAGGCCGGCGTGAAGGAACTGCAACTCACGGTTTATCCCGAGGCGGGCCACGACTCGTGGACCGAGGCCTACAACAACCCGAAGCTCTACGAGTGGTTCCTCTCGCACGGGCGGAAGCCGTAGTCGCAACCATAGGTTGCGGATAGCGAGGTGACGTTCCTGAAGCGCAGGCTGAAGCCTGCGACTACGTCGGCAGCGGCGCGCCGACGTTGAGGCCGTGCTTGAGGCAGAAGGCACCGTTGCCGACGTATTTCTCCGCCCAGTATTTCAAACCGGCCCGTTCCTCCGGAGTGAGCGCGCGCACCACCTTCGCGGGCGAGCCGAGCACGAGCGAGCCGGGCGGCACCTTCGTCCCGCCGGTCACGAGCGCGTTCGCGCCCACGATGCTTTGCGCGCCGATCTCCGCGCCGTCGAGAATCGTCGCGCCCATGCCGATGAGGCATTCGTCGCCGATGGTGCAGGCGTGGACGATGGCGGAGTGGCCCACGGTGACCCACTCGCCGATGAGGCAGGGGAAGTCGTCGGCGAGATGCACGACGGCGTTGTCCTGAATGTTCGAGTTCGCGCCGACGACGATGCGGTTGATGTCGCCGCGCAGCACCGCGCCGAACCACACGCTGGCGTAGTCGCCGAGCGTCACGTCGCCGAGGACGACGGCGGTCTTGGCGAGATAGACGCCGTTGCCCAGCACGGGCTTATTACGGAGGTAGGTGTTGAGGCGTTCTTCCAAAGTCATTGGGGGATGAAACGGCGTGCGGACCCGTAGTGCAAAGCGGAAATTAGGACTTTCGGTTCGCGGGGTTTGGGGCTTAATTAGCCCGTCAACCGGAGCACGCGTATGGAGCCAGGCACGAGTCACGGTCACACCGCTGCGGGTCACCGCAAGCTGCCGAGGTCGCTGAAGGAGCTCACGCCCACGAAGGCGTTCAACCCGCGCACCTTCTTCCGCGAGATGGTTTGGAAGGCGCTCATCACGCGCCGCACCGGCGAACACCAGCAGCCGAAATTCCCGAAGCTCGATCACGGCCAGCTCGCGCTGACGTGGATCGGACACGCGTCGTTCCTCGTCCAGTTCAACGACCTCAACGCGCTGATTGATCCGAACTTCGCCAACTGGCTCTTCTTCCTGAAACGGCTCCGTCGCTCCGGCCTGAAAATCTCCGACCTGCCGCCCATTGACCTCGTGCTGCTCACGCACGCGCACTTCGACCACTTCCACAAGCCGTCCCTCCGCAAGCTGCCGCACCCAAAGCTCGGCGTGATGCCGTGGGGCATGGCGCCGCTCGCGAAGGGGCTGGGCTTCAGCCGCATCATCGAGCTGAAGTGGTGGGAGAGTTTCAGCCACGGCGATTGGAAGGTGACGCTCACGCCTTGCAAGCACTGGGGCGCGCGCACGATCACGGACAAGCACCGCGGCTACGGCGGCTTCGTGCTGGAGCATCAGGGCCGCACGGTCTATCACGCGGGCGACAGCGCCTACTTCGAGGGCTTCAAGGAGATCGGCTCGCGGCTCGCGCCGGAGATCGCGCTGCTGCCCATCGGCGCGTATTATCCGGAGAGCTTCCGCAAGGTCCACATGGGGCCGGACGAGGCGGTGAAAGTTTTCCGCGAGGTGAAGGCAAAGTGGTTTGTCCCGATGCACTACGGCACCTTCAAACTGTCTTTCGAGGAAATGGACGAGCCGCCGCGCTGGCTGCGCGACCTCGCCCGCCGCGACCAGCTCACGCCGCACCTGCGCATCATGCAAGAAGGCGTGGCGGAGGTATTCTGAAGGGAAGTGTTCAGCCCGGCCTGTTCGGCCCAACTGGATACTGATCACTTCCTCAATTACTCCCCTTGCGCACCGCCGTGCAGATCCGCACCATCCGCGGCTCGAATGTTGACACTCTCAGAAATCTCCAAGTCCTTCGGTGGCCGCACGCTCTTCAGTGACGTGTCCCTCCAAGTGAACCGCGGCGACCGCATCGGCCTGGTCGGACCGAACGGCGCGGGCAAGTCCACGCTCTTCTCGCTCATCCTCCAGACCGATACGCCGGATGATGGTCAGGTCAATTTCGAGCGCGGCATCACGCTGGGCTACCTGCCGCAGGAGAGCGCGCCCGCCGGGGATGAAACGGTCGTCGAGCTGGCCACTTCCATCACGCCGGACTTCGTCGAGGTGAGCCGCAAGCTCAAGGCGTGGGAGACGACCCACCCGGATGACATTGACCCGCACGACAACGTTCACGACCGCTTCAACGAGCTGGATGGCTATCAGGTCGAGGCCCGCGCGAAGAAGATTCTCAAGGGCCTGAGCTTCCGCGACTCGGACTTCGACCGGCCCGCGCGCGAGATGTCCGGCGGCTGGGTCATGCGCGCGCACTTGGCGCGATTACTCACGCAGGAGCCGGACTTGCTCATGCTCGACGAGCCGACGAACCACCTCGACCTCGAGGCGTTGCTCTGGTTCCAGGAGTATCTCAAGGGCTACCCCGGCGGGGTGCTGATGATTTCCCACGACCGCGAATTCCTGAACCAGCTCGTCGGCAGCGTCCTCGATATCCGGCACGGCAAGCTCACGCGCTATCGCGGCAACTACGAGGACTACCTCGCGCAGCGCGCGGCGAAGGACTCCCAGCAGCTCGCTGCCTACAAGAACCAGCAGAAGGAAATCGCCCACCTCCAAGAGTTCGCCGACCGCTTCCGCGCCAAGGCCAGCAAGGCCGCGCAGGCGCAATCCAAGCTCAAGCAGATCGAGCGCATGGAGAAAATCGAGGCCCCCGTGGCCGACGATGCCACGGTCGGCTTCAGCTTCCCGCAGCCCCAGCGCAGCGGGCTGAAAGTCGTCTCGCTCAAGGGCGTGGACTTCAGCTACGGCCCCGCCCCGGTCTATCGCGCGCTGGATTTCCAAGCGGAGCGCGACGAGCGCACCGTGCTCGTCGGGCCGAACGGCGCGGGCAAATCCACCCTACTCAAGCTGCTGGCCGGCGTCCTCACGCCCCAGGCCGGCGAACGCATCCTCGGCCACAACGCCCAGTCCGGTTACTTCTCCCAGTATCGCACCGAGACGCTCGACATGTCCCGCACCGTGCTGGACGAGGCCTCCGACACGCCGCAGCGCGTGACTGAGCAATACATCCGCACCGTCCTCGGCAGTTTCCTCTTTCGCGGCGACGACGTGTTCAAGCGGGTCTCCGTCCTGAGCGGCGGCGAGAAGAGCCGGCTCGCGCTGGTAAAGCTCCTGCTCAACCCGCCGAACTTGCTGCTCATGGACGAGCCGACCACGCACCTCGACATGCCGAGCATTGACGCGCTGGTCAAGGCGCTGAAGGACTACACCGGCACGCTCATCTTCATCAGCCACGACGTGTATTTCATCCGCGCCCTGGCGAACAAGGTTCTCCACGTCAACGCCGGCGTCCTCACGCCCTACGCCGGCGACTATCAGTATTACCTCGACCGCACCAAAGCCTCCTCCGCGCGCGTGGCCCTCACCGCCGGCCTCACCGACTCCCGGCCCACGCAGCAACGCGAGTCCGCCCGCAACGCCCCGGCCCCCGACACGGAGCGCAAGGACCAGAAGCGCAACGATTCCGCGCAACGGCAGGCCCGCGCCACCGAGCGCAAGTCCCAGCAGCAGACCGTCCGCCGGTTGGAAAAAGACATTGCCGACTGCGAAGCCCGCCAAGCCCAACTGACGCTCGACATGGAAAAGCCCGAGACCTATGCCAAGGCCGGGGCGGCGATGCACCTGAACCGCGAGCTGATGGGCGTGCAGCACCAGTTGGAGACCCTCACCGCCGACTGGGAAGCCGCCGCCCGCAAGCTCGCGGACATGGGCGAGGCGACCTAACTGGCAGCTCTCATTCGCTAGCTACCTCGTCGGCGCGAACTCTTCCGCGTGGTAGCTGCTGCGCACCATCGGGCCGCTGGCCACGTGGACGAAGCCCAGCGCCTCCGCTCGCGCGCCGAGCTCCGCAAACGTGTCCGGATGGATGAATTCCACGACCGGCAGGTGCTTCAGCGTCGGCTGGAGGTATTGGCCCAGCGTGAGGATGTCGCAGTTCGAGCGGCGCAAATCCTCCATCGCCGTGAGCACCTCGGCCTCCGTCTCGCCGAGGCCGAGCATGATGCCGGACTTGGTGAAGATGTCGGCCCGACGCGCCTTTACCTTCGCCAGCACGGAGAGCGAGCGGTCGTAAGTCGCGCGGTGGCGAACGCTCGGCGTGAGGCGGCGGACGGTTTCGAGGTTGTGGTTGTAAATCTCCGGGTTCGCCGCAAGCACACACTCGATGGCGTCGTCCTTGTCGAGGAAGTCGGGCACGAGCACCTCGATGACGATGCCGGGGTTCGCCGCGCGGGTGGCCTCGATGGTCTGCCGGAAATGCTCCGCGCCGCCATCGGCGAGGTCGTCGCGCGCCACGGCGGTGATGACAACGTGCTTGAGGCCCATGCGCCGGGTCGCCTCGGCCACGCGCTGCGGCTCGTCGGCTTCGAGCGCGAGCGGCTTGGCGGTGGAGACGGCGCAGAAGCCGCACGCGCGCGTGCAGCGGTCGCCTGCGATCATGAACGTGGCGGTGCCCTTGCTCCAGCACTCCCAATGGTTCGGGCACTTGGCGCTCTCGCAGACAGTGTGGAGGTGGAGGTCGTTGAGCAGTTCGCGCGTCTTCGTGAACGCGCTGCTCGTCGGCAGCGAGAGGCGGAGCCACTCAGGGAGGCGGGGGCGCGGGGTGGGCGGGGCGAGGAGAGATGTCATTTTTCAGCGACAGATGCGCACAAATGAAACACAGATTCGAAATGAAGACCCACTGGGAATTTTTCCCATCTGAGTTTCATCTGTGTTCGTCTGTGGCTAGTCGAAGTTGTTTTTCTTCCACCACGCCTCGATTTCAGGAGGGCCGAAGTCGCCGAGGACCTTGCCATCCACCTCGATGGTGGGCGCACAGGTCTGGCCGGAGAGACGCTCCATCTCGTCGTAGGCCTTGTCGTCGGCCATGACGTTGAGGATGTCGTAATCCACACCGCGCGCGTCGAGCCAGTCCTGCGCCTTCGAGCACCAGGGGCAATAGGGTTTGATGAAGAGGCGGACGCGGGTTGGTTTCATGATGGGGAGGGGTTGAAGGGTGGCCTCCGGCCGGGTGCGCCAAATCAGAGGCCGCAGAACTTCCGAAGATACTTCACGGTCACACGCAGGTCTTTCGGCCACTCGGCGGTGATGGCGATGGGTTCGCCGGTGGCCGGGTGCTTGATTTCCAGCCTCTCGGCGTGGAGGGCCACCCGCTCCATGAGCGGACGCTCCGGCTTGCTCCACTTGGGCGTGTAGCTCGACTTGATCTGCGAGAGGGAGAGCGGGCCGCCGGCGTAGTCCACGTCGCCAACGGTGTGCAGGCCGACGGAACGGAGGTGGACGCGGATCTGGTGCGTGCGGTCAGTGAGTGGTTGGCAGTGCAGGAGCGTGTAGCCGCGGAACTGCTCGATCACCTTGAACTGGGTCAGTGCTTTCTTGCCTCCCTGCGTGTCAATGCGCATCAGCCCGAGCTGCCGGGTCTGCGGCCCGATCTTGGCGTCCACGGTGAACTCTGGCTCGGCGGGCATCCCGCGCGTGAGTGCGACGTAGGTCTTCGTTGGAAGGTTGGCGCCAAATTCGTTGGCCAGCGCCACGAGGGCGGGCTTGGTTTTGGCCAGGAGCAGCACGCCGCTGGCCTCGAAGTCGATCCGGTGCGCGTTGGCGAGGTAGGTGAGGTTGCGCTTGGTGGCCCACGCCGCGCCCTGCGCGAT
>SIBB01000198.1 GCA_009695395.1 Pedosphaera sp.
CTGGAGGTTCTCCTTGTCCTTCATCTGCCCGTAGAGCTTCTCATACATCTCGTAGGGGTCGGAGATCGGCGCGACGGGCTTGTTCGCGCCAGCGTAGCTCATGCGGGTCCAGGGATCGGCGCGGTCCGTCACGCCGACGCCGAATTCGAGCGAGCCGAAGCGCGTGCGAGTGTCGTCCTTGCTCTGGAGGTAGTTTTTGATTTCCTGGTCGATGGAAATGCCGCTGGCCCAGCCGGCGGGCGCGCCGCCGCCGCCCATGATGTTGCCGGGGAAAAGCTCAATGCCCGTGAGCAGGCAGCTCATGCCGCGCATGTGGCTGTCGCCATCGCCGCGCACTTTGTTGTGAACGCCGTTGAGCACGAGCATCCGGTCCTTGAAGGCTTCCAGCGGCGTCATGATTTCCTTGAGCTGAAAATCAGTGCCGGTGGCGTCGGGCCAGTAGGCGGCAGGGATGGTGCCGTTGGGGCTGAACATGAACACCAGCCGCTGGCGCGGGCGCGCGGGCGCGGCGAGGCCGAGGCTGGGCAGGCCAGTGATGAACGGGAGCGTGGCGGCGGAGAGGCCGGCCTGCTTGAGGAAAGTGCGACGATGGAGGGCGTTCATGTTTTCTATTTTGTTGTGCTGGCCAGCTTCGCGGTCCCCTGTAACGCGGACACGGTCACGATGTCCACGAGCAGCTTCTGGATGTTATGCCCGGACTGGACGAAGGAAAGGCGCAACTGGTTCAACACGTCCGGGCCGTAGGCGGGCATGCGCTGCTTCACGATCTGACTGAACAACTGTTCGATGAAGGCGTTGTGCGCGTGCTCGCTCTTCACGGCGAACTCGGCCACATCGCGCGCTCCCTTGAGGCGAATGATGCCACCGTCGTCGGTGGTGTAGTCGGCGGCGGCGTTGATGGGACGGTTGTCGTCCTTATCGCGGAAGCGGCCCACGGCGTCGAAGTTTTCCAGTGCGAAGCCCAGCGGGTTGATGACGGAATGGCAGCTATGACAGGCCTGCGGGCGGGTCAGCTCGGTGATTTTCTCGCGCATGGTCATGCCGGGCTTAAAGTCGCCGTCCTTGAACGCCACGGCGATGGGCGGCGGGCGCAGCGCGCGGCCCACGATGTTGCGGGTGAGGAACACGCCGCGATGGATGGGCGAGCTGGACTTGTTGTAGGAGAAGGCCGCGAGCAGATAGGGATGCGTGATGACGCCGGAGCGCTGCTTGGGATCGAGTTGCACTCGCACAAAGTCCTCGGTGGCGTTGCTGGTGATGCCGTAGAACTGCGCGAGGCGAGTGTTCACGAAGAAGTCGTCCTCCAGCAGCAGGCGGCGGTAGTCGGAGGATTCGGTCCAGACCACGTCGTCGAGGAAGATGTTCAGCGACGTGCGGAGGTCGGAGATGATTTCGGGTGTGAAGCCGGGGAAGAGGCTCGGGTCTTTGGTCAGGTCCTCGATGTGGTTCATCTGGAGCCAGTGATGGAGGAAATACTGCATCTTCCCGCGCGTGCGGGCGTCGGCCAACATGCGGCGCGCCTGCTCGGTGACTTGCTCGCGCGTGCGCAACTTGCCTTGCACAGCGGCCTTGTTCAGCGCGGCGTCGGGCAACGAATCCCACAGGCCGAAGGCCAGCCGTTCGGCGATAGTGAAGTCATCCGACTGCACGCCCTCAATGCCAAGATAAAGGAAGCGTGGTGACTTGAGCGTGAGGAGAACGACGCGCTTCACGCCGTCCTCGGGCTTGACCGCGCTGTGCAACGGGAGCGTGACAAAGAGATTCTTCTGCTCGTCCGTCAGCGGGCGGCGGAAGGCCTTGGCGACCAATTCCGCGCAGAAGGTCTCGACCTTGGCGACGCGGTCCTTGTCGCTGGCCTTGCTGCGCGTGAGGCGGTCGAGATTCTTGGCGACGTAGGTTGCGACCTCAATGGCCACGCGCGTGACGGCCTCGTCCCATTCCTTCGACACAGACACACCGCGTTCGTAGCCCACGCTGCTGTCATCGGCGGGGAATGGAGTGGCGATGATGAACGTGGTCGCGGCGCGCTCAGGCGCGAGGTTGCGTGCGGAGATTACCTGCCGCGCGCCGTGGGGCGGCCGCCAGAGCAGCGTGACGTTCGCCAGCGGGTCGCGCGAAGTCTTGAAGAACTCCAGCCGCAGCGGATAAGCGCGTCCGCCGATGAGCCGCAGCGTGGCCGTGTGCTCGACGCCTTTGAAGGACGAGACCGAGCCGTCAATCAGCGGCTGCTCGTCGTTGTTGACCCAGAGCCGGACGCCGTTGGCGGTCTTGACGACGAACTCGTAGTCGCCCGACTCCTCGGCGATGACCGAGCCGGTCCAGTTCAACGCGAAGCCGTTCGTGCCCTCACCGGCCCAGTCGGGGCGGTTCTTGCCGAAGTCGAATTCAATCTTGCCGTCGTTGCGTTCCAGCGTCTTGTCCTCGCGCCGGATGGTGCGCGACTTGTAGCCGACCGCGGCCAGGCCTTTGCCCGACGTGACCTTCGGCTCCTCGCCCGCGCGGAAGAGGTCGGCGACGGCGAGCAGATGCTGGCGGTTGGTGAGGCGGACCAGTTCGACGCGTGGGGGCTGGGTCTTAACCTGCGCCGCGCGGGAATAAAACGTGTCGTGGATGTAGCGCGCGACGGCGTCGGCGCTCGGGCCGGTGCAGGAGCCGGGCTTGTCCTCCGGCATGGTCTTGGCGATGTAGCGCGTGAGCTTCTCGGTGGACCAGTCGCCCACGAGCGGGTCGTTGTATTTGCCCTTTACGCCCTGCCCGGCGGGGCCGTGGCACTTGGCGCACTGCTGCTTGTAAATGGCCGGCCCGTCGGGCTTGCGGGAAAACAGGGAGAACGGCGCGGCAGACGCGGGCGAGGTCAGCCAAAGGCTGACGAGGAGCAGGACGGACAGCAACGCCACGAACCATCTGCATTTTTTGGAAGCAACCATGCGGCGGACTCTGACGCGTCAAAAGGATGTGGAATTCTTGTTCACTTCACTGCCCCAGGGATTGAAGTTTGAGGCTGCCCCACGGGCAAGTCGTCCGGCAGCGGCACGAACTCGCGGATGCGGTCCCATAGCCGGGTGAAGTCCTTGTTCACGTCGCCGCTGAGGCAGTCCGTGATTTCGCCGGCGGCATCGGGATACTTCATGATGACATCCTTGAAGGAAAAGTTCGGGGCGTAGAACGCATACACCAGTTTCCTCATGTTCTCCACGCCCTGCCGCATCTGTGTCGCGTAGTCGGCGAAGCGCGCGGGGGAAAAATCCTTCTCTAGGAGCGCCCTGTGAATTTCCTCGCCTGCCATCACCCCGCTCTTGAGTGCCAGCATCAGCCCGCTGCTGAACACGGGATCGAGGAACGCGAACGCGTCGCCGAGCAGGAGCAGTCCGTCGCAGCCGCAGTGGCGTGAGTGAAAGCTGTATTCGCTGGTGACGTAGTAGTCGCCGGTGGACGCGCCGGTGGCGAGGTGGTCCTTGATCCAGAGATTCTGCCCGACCTCGCGATGGAAAATGGCCTTGGGATCTTTCACACCGTCGCGCGTGAGATACTTGCCCTCGGCCACGACGCCGACGCTCACCATGTCGTTGTGCATCGGAATGTGCCAGAACCAGCCCTTACCCGGAACAAAGGCGACGGTCGTCTGGCCTTCGTCAATACAGGACTCGCGTTTCGAGCCTCGATAGTAAGTCCAGACGGCGACTTTGTTCAGGTAAGGATCCTTCATCCGCCAGCCGTTGCGCACGGTGCTGAACGCCTCCTTGCCCGTGCAATCCAGCGTGATGGGCGCACGGAACTCGACGACCTCACCGGACTTCAAGCGCGCGCGCACGCCGGTGACACGGTCGCCTTCTCGGAGCAACTCCTTCACCTCCGTCTCCTCCAAAACTTCCGCGCCGCGGCCCCGTGCGTGATCCAGCAGCATCTGGTCAAACTCCGATCGCAGCACCTGCCAAGTCTCCGCCACGGTCTCGCGGTCGTAGCGGTTGAAAAAGTAAAACGGCTCGCTCGCTCGTCCGTCCGGCTGCACAAAGACAACGCTGTATTTCTTCTGGAAACACGACGCCTTCATCTGCGGGATCAACCCCAAGCGCTCCAGCGGCCCGTAGGTGAAGGGAATCAATGACTCGCCGATGTGGTAGCGCGGAAACTTCTCACGCTCCAGCACCAGCACGCGATGGCCGAACTCCGCCAAAATCGAGGCCGCGCTGGCTCCCGCCGGTCCGCCGCCGATGATGAGGGTATCGTAGTTGTTGTTCATAGGGTCGCTTGCTTCCGCAGTTCAATGCTGTGTTTGTTCCACCGGCAGGATTTCCACAATCTCCGCCAGCACTCGCTGCTGGGGATCCAAAAGTGTGTTGCGGCGGCCATAGAGCCACTGGGATTTGTCCAGCTTGAGCGCGGCGTTGATGAAGTCGTCGGAGTGGACGCGGAGATAAGCCTTCGGGCGGCTGGCGTGGACGATGGCGTAGTCCGCGAGGAGCGTTCCGAGCGGGCGGCGCTCATCTAGGATTTCCATCCGGGCGGCGGACGGGAAAAGGGCGAGGTTGATTTTGATGGCCCCGAACTCGACGGGTTGGTCCGACTTGTCGAGGAGCAGCACGACCTCGCGGAAGTAAAAGTCATCGCGCTGCTGGCGGCTGAGGACTTTGAGATGGATGCGCTCGCCGTGGAACTTCTCCAGCGTCGGCGTCATGTCGTCCTGATGCACAAGCAAGGACTTGTAAGGCTCCGGCACGGCGTCGCCGGACACCGGCTCGATGGACGGCAAGTCCCGGCCCGCCTGGGCGTAGAAGTCGTCCAGCGGGTAGGCGATAGGGAGAGCGAAAGGGGAAGACATGGAGCGATTCAGGCGTATCTCGTCGAGCGATGCTCCGGCTTGAAGAACTCCATCAGCAGCCGGTCCACCTGCAGCAGCGCGTCGCGCGTGAGCACGATGCGGTCGCCGTCCACGGTGAGGCAGCCCCAATCCTTGAGCAGCGCGAGCGGGGCGGCGAACTGATCGAGCGGGTCGGTGCCGAACTTCGCCGTGAACTGGCTGCGGCTGTTCGCGCCGAGCTTAAGCATCAGCATGAACTCGCGGATGTAGCGCTCGTCGGGCTTGGTCGGATAGGCGCGGAAGATGGGCAGCTCGCCCGCGTTCACCTTCGCGAGATACGGGTCAAAGTCCGCTTGGTTCTGGTAGTGGACGCCGTTGATGTGGCCGAAGCTGGCGACGCCCACGGAGAGCAAATCCGCGCCGGAGAAGAGGCCTTCGCGATAGAGGAACTTCACCTTGTTCGCGTCGCGCACGACGGTGCTCGTGCTGTTCACCGCGTAGCCGACCTTCTCGAATTCGCGGAAAGCGTAGTCCACCCAGCGGCGCTTGGTCTCCCAGTCGGCCACCGGCGCGACGAGCTGGCCCTGCGCCTTCATCTGCTGGTAGATGCCCGTGTTGTAGGGCACTTCCATCTGATAGACCGTGAGCGAGTCGGGCTGGAGCGCGACGGCCTTGGCGACGGTTTCAATCCACTTCTCCTCGGTCTCCTCGACCATGCCGGCGATGAGGTCGATGTTGATTTGCGGGAAGCCGATTTCCCGCGCGTAGGCGTAGGCACGGGCAATCTCCTTCGAGCGATGCGCGCGGCCGTTGATTTCGAGGATGTGGTCGTCGAAGTGCTCGATGCCGAGCGAAAGGCGCGTGACGCCGAGGTCGCGGATGGCGCGAAGCTTGTGGTCGGTGAGCGTGCCCGGCTCGGCCTCGAAGGTGACTTCCTGCGCGTCATCCCACGGCAGCAGGTGCTTCATGCCGTCGGTCAAATACTTGAGCTGCTCGGGGCTGAGGTAGCTGGGTGTGCCGCCGCCGAAGTAGATGAACTTGGGCTTTCGCTCGCCGATGAAGGGCTTGCCCGCATACATCTCCAGTTCGCGCAAGACGGCGTCCACGTAGCCCTTGATAGCGGCGGAGTCCTTGTCCGTATAGACCTTGAAGTAGCAGAAGTGGCAGCGCTTCCGGCAGAAGGGGATGTGGGTGTAGAGGCCCAGCGGCACGCCCGCGCGCGGCGGCTGCTCCATGGCGGCGATCAGCTCCGGCACGAACTCCGGCTTCCAAAACGAAAACGGCGGGTAGTTGGTGACGAAGTAGTTGCCCGCGGTGGTCGCCAGGTGAGCGGGCGGCGGCTTGTGTTTCGCGTCGGGCGGAAGAGGGGCGGTGGCGATGGCGCTCATGGAAGATTTTCAGACTCTACTTGGCTGTCTTCACCCCAAAACAATACACGCTCCCGTCCTCGCTGCCGATGACCACCTTGCCATCGGACACGGCGGGCGAGGCGGCGAGGCCCTGACCGATTTCGTAGCTCCACAACTCCTTGCCGTCTGCCAGCGAGACGAGGTAGAGCCGCCCATCCTCGGAGCCGACGACGACCTTGCCGTCGCAGATGACCGGGGAGCTGTCCACCTTGCCGCGCGTGGAGAAGGTCCAAATCATCTCGCCGTCCTTGGTGCGGAGGCAGTGCAGGCGTTTGTCGCGACCGCCAATCAGCATCCGGTCCCCCAGCACGGCGGGGGAGGATACGTAGGGGAAGGCGCGGTCGCGATAGCTCCACAGGTTCGTGCCTTTGGCCACGTCCACGCAGAAGACTTGGTTCTCATAGTGGCCGCCATAGACGCGGCCGTCCGCCACCGCCACGGAGCCGAGGATGGGGGCGCCGATTTCAAGCTCCTTGACCTTCGCACCGTTGGTCAGTGCGACGATGTGCAGCATCGCGTCGCAGCCACCGAGGGCGGTCAGGCCTTGGAAGACGGCGGGCGTGCCATTGATGCCGCTGCCGGTCTCATAGA
>SIBB01000199.1 GCA_009695395.1 Pedosphaera sp.
GCACTTCCTCCAGCTTGAACCCCAGCGGCGCGAGTTGCTCGGTGCTCACCTCGGGACGCGTGCGATCGAGTTTGTCCACTACTTGGAAGAAGTCGTAGGCCTTCGTGGCGTCAGGGCAACGGCTGGCGAAGAAGTCGGCCCACGCGCCGCGGCTGCTGAGGCGCACGACGAAGTCCGCGCTGGTCAACCCGAGCGCGCGCAGCGTGTCGATGAGCAGCGCGATGAGTTCGGCGTCGGCGGCGCGGTCGTGCTCGCCGAGGATGTCGCAGTTGAGTTGGAAGTGTTCGCGCTTGCGCCCCTTCTGCTGCTTCTCGTAGCGGAAGAGCTGCGGAATGGAGAACCACTTGAAGGGCTTCTTGTAGGCGCGCTCGTGCGCGGCGGCCATGCGTGCAAGGGTCGGCGTCATCTCGGGACGCATCGCGACGGCGCGCTCGCCCTTGTCCAGGAAGTTGAAGAGTTGGCCGACGATTTCCTCGCCCGACTTGTTGGTGTAAAGCTCCAGCGGCTCCAGCGGGGGACCGTCGTATTCGCGAAAGCCGTAGCGGCGGGCGACCGCGCGCCACGTGTCGAAGATGTGGTTGCGGGCGTCCATGCTCCACAGCTCGTCCTTCGTCGGAGGCAGCGGTTCGGGATAGAAGTCCCGGAAGCCAGGCAGTCGTTCCATAGAGCCGCGAATCATGCGGAGCGGGAAAGAGACATAAAGGAGAAAAGCGGAAAGCCACCGCGAAGCGCAGGCCTCCGATCCGAGTCAGTTCGCAACAATCTCTGCGCGGCCAATTGCACACCGCACCACTGCAGATTGGTTCCGGTGCCACTTCGAGTCGAATGGAGGTTTCCACGCTCCGGCAGAATCCGGGCTTGACTCTTAAACTCTGCAATACAAAGTAACCGCTATGCAACCGAACTGGGCCGAGGAAAACCTCCAGGTCATCCGCACCATCATGGAGCGGGCGGCCCTCTACCGGCGCACGCTTGCGCCACTGATGTTGGCGACTGGACTAATTGGCATCGTGGCCTCCGGCATCGGACTGCTCACGCCCATTCAAACGCCCCTGACTTTTCTGGCCTTGTGGCTGATTACCGCAACGTTGGCGATGGGTGTCTCGCTGATCATCGTCCGACGTCAGGCTGTCATGGCCAGGGAACCGTTCTCCACTCCTGCCTCGCGTCGCGTTATCGGTGCGCTTTACGCACCGCTCTGCGCCGGCGCATTGCTTGCCCTGCCAGCGGTTGTGCTGCTCGGCACTGGCCGACCCGCGCCCGCCGAGTCGGTGTTGACCGGTGTGATGTGCGTCTGGATGGGTTTTTATGGCTGCGGACTCAACGCCGCTGGCCAGTATTCGTCACGAGGCGTTCGCTTGCTGGGCTGGGGCTTCATCGGCACTGGGCCATTGCTGGCAACGCTGTATGTAGGCGGCTTTCTGATCCCCGAGCTGGGCAGCCGCGTTCTTTGGACGAACCCACACGCCATCATGGGCACGACCTTCGGTGGGTTTCATCTTGTCGCCGCCGGTTACTTGTATCTCACCGAATCTCGCCCTCCTTCGCCGTGAACGCTGAACCATTTCTCCAGCTCGACCGCGTCATCCATGAGAAGGGGCGGCTCGGCATCATGTCCGCCCTGATGGCGCGACCGCAGATGCCTTTCACCGAGTTGCGCGACCTGCTTCAGATGACTGACGGCAATCTCACCTCGCACATGCGGACGCTTCAGGAAGCCGGCTACGTTGCCGTTTCCAAGTCTTTTCAAAACAACCGCCCTCTCACCACTCTCGCCCTCACTGGGTCTGGCGAAAAGGCGTTCCGCAACTACGTCGCCCTTCTCGCCGAGATCGTGGAGATTACCCGCGAGTTTGGCACTGAGCCCGCCAAAGTCCCCGCTGTGAAATGAACTCCGCGTTTGAACGAATTGATCCGACTCAGGTCCTAAACTCTGCAACGCAAACCACAATTCGTTGCAGAGTAAAGTTGATGTGGAGCGCGGACGCCCACGTCCGCAGCTGCCACCAAACCGCTTGTTGGGACCGCAGTAGTCCGCACTCCACTTCAGACACCAAACCTCGTCCCCCATACCATAACTACCTATGAAACTGCTCCGCGCCACCCACCTCGGCATGTGCTTCGGCGTCCGTGACGCCATCGCGCTCGCGAAAGCCGAAGCCGCCCGCCAGCCGCTGACCATCCTCGGCGAACTGGTCCACAACGAAACCGTCCTCGCCGACCTACGCGCGCGGGGGATCCGCTTCGCCAGCCAGCCCGCCACGGCGGAGACCGACACCGTGATGGTCACCGCTCACGGTGCCTCCGAAGCCGCGAAGACCCGCGCCCGCGAGCGCGGCCTGCACGTGCTGGAAGCCACTTGTCCCCTCGTCCACGTCGCACACCGTGCCGTGCAGATGCTTGTGCGCGACGGCTGGCATCCCATCATCATAGGCCAGCGCGACCACGTGGAGGTGCGTGGACTGACCGAAGACCTTGCCGAGTGCGACATCGTGCTCACCGAGGCCGACCTGACCGCGCTGCGCGAGCGCCCGCGCTTCGGCATCGCCGCGCAGACCACGCAGCCCATCGAGCGTGTCCGCCAAATCGTCGCGCTCATCCGCACACGCTTCCCGCGGTCGGAAGTTCGCTTCGTGGACACCGTCTGCCAGCCTACCAAGCAACGCCAATCCGCCGCCGAGGAACTTGCGCGCCAGTGTGACGTGGTCGTCGTCATCGGCGGCGCGCACAGCAACAACACACGCGAACTCGTCGCCACTTGCGCGCGCTTCTGCCCGCGCGTGCATCACGTGCAAGGCCCCGGCGATTTGCGCCCCGAGTGGTTCAGCGACGCAGAAACCGTCGGCCTCACCGCTGGCACGAGCACGCCGGACAGCGTCATTGAGGAAGTCGCTCAAAACCTCCACCGCATGGAGACCAGCCCGTGGCAGCAGGAACAACACGCCTTGGCCAACGCAGCTTGAAACCAACCAAACCATGCAACTCCACGAGCTAATCGCTGTCCTCATCCAGACCGTCCTGGCAGCGCTGTTGCTCGGCCTCCCCGCTCTTCCAGCGGTGCGGCAACGCTCGTGGCGACTCTTTCTACTTGGCGTGCCGAAGATGAGCGCGGGCGTTTATCTGCCCCTAGGGGTTTTTGTTTTCTCCGCCGCTCTCGCGCCAGAATGGAAGGGTGCGGCAAAGCTCGGTTGGTTGGGCTGCTTCTGCGTCGGCAAACTCGTGCTCACGCCCTTGGTGCTGTGGGCCACGGCGAGCTTCTACGCGTTGGAAGTCTTTCAGGTCGCCAACCGCCTGCGTCCTTGGATCGTCCTCGGTTACTTCCAAGGAGCCGTCGTCGCGGGTGTCTGTCTCCTGTCCGGCATCGAGTGGCTCCTCAAACCTTACGACGGCATCGAGTGGTGGCTGGCCGTGCCCGCCTATGTCACAGCGTATTTCACCCTGCGGACCATCCAGCTCGTGCGCGAAACAAACACCGCGCCCTGGACCCTGCTGAAGGCTTGGCTAGCAGGAATCCCACTCTGGGCGGGAGCCTTTTACTACTCTTGGAAAACCTTCTCCCAACTCCCCGACGAACCACCCAAAGGCTGCTTTGTCGTCACCGCCGCTGCACGTGGGCACATCCAACTCGTCGGCCCGTTCGTGCCTTACCAACGCCACGGACGCGCGCGCTCAGTGAACCACCAACTCCTCACCTTCTGGGCCTTCGAGGAACGCTGGCAAGCCACCGCCCCGCGCACCCACCGCGCCTTCCGCCGCCTCTACAACGTCGTCGGTCCCCGCCTCGCCCGACGGCTTGCCAACCCCTGGTTCGCCGATGCCGCCTATCTGGCGCTGAAGCCCTGCGAATGGATCGCCGCGCGACTCCTCCCCGAGGCTTCGCCCAATCCTCCGAAGTGATTCCGCTAAGACATCATCTACTACCCGCTATGAAAACCCTCGCCCGCACTGGTGCCGTCTTTTCCTTTGGCTTATTCTCCGTCCCCGGCCTCGCGCTGAAACAGGACAAATCATCTTCGGCTCCCTCATTATCGGCATCGGCTGCTTCGCGGGCACGTTGCTCTGGCTGATGGGGGAGAAATCTGGCTCAAAGCCGCGCTCAAATTGATTTGCGGAACACTCAACTACCACCGTCATGAACCACGCCAAATGGATTGCTTACTTCCACCGCAACCGTGAGCAACGCCCCGAGCCAGACTGGGCCGCGCCGATTGCCCTGCCGGAATCCGTCCTCAAGCCGCTGCGCCCCTCGCTGGCCGAGTATCAGCTCGGCGATGGCGGTGGGCCGGCGTGCCTGATCGCAGGCGACGCGGAGCAGTTCCGCGGCAGTAGTGATGCGATGCGGCAGATTGTGGACCTGTGGTTCGCCGAGGAGCGCGAGCACTCGCGGCTACTGGGCCGGGCGGTGGACCGCATCGGCGCACGGCGGGTGAAGGGACACTGGAGCTTCACAGCCTTTTTGGCCTGCCGCCGCGCGATGGGAGTGCGCGCGGAACTGCAAGTCCTGCTGCTCGTCGAGATTGTCAGCACGGTTTACTACCGGCTCATCCGCCGGCACTGCACAGACCAGCCGCTGCGCGACATGTGCTCGCTCATCCTGCGGGACGAGGCCGGGCATGTGGCCTTCCACCGCGACCGGCTGGCGTCGGCAGGCGTCTCGAACTGGGGCCTCGGCGGCACGCTGTGGGAGCTGCAATTCCGCCTCTTCGGCCTCGCGGCGGCGGCGATGCTCTGGCTTACCCACGGGCGCTGCCTGCGGGCGCTGGGCGCAAGGCCGATGGAATTCTGCCGAGAAATCCATCGCGAACTCTCGCGCTTCGTCTGGCGGCTGGGGCGGACAGTGCAAGTTCCCTCTCGCGTGCGCTTGCCAGAGCCGCTAGTGGCGTGAGAAGACTTCGCGGACGATGTCACCGGTCGACAATCCTCAACTCTGCCGCCTCCGCGCGTGGACGGCGTTCTTCGTCTTCGGCCTCGTGGTTAGCGGGCTGACGGCGATTCCGCTGGAGACGGAGCTGGCGGTGCTGGAGCGGCTGGCAGGGCAGGGGAGCGATGGCTTCGCGGGCTGGATTCATCGTGTCGCCGAGGCGCTGCGCGAGACGAACGCGAAGTTTCCCTTCCTCGCCTACGGCACGGACTGGCTGGCGTTCGGGCATGTGGTCATCGCCATCGCGTTCATCGGCGCGTGGCGCGACCCGGTGCGGAACAAGTGGCTGTTTCAGTTCGGGATGATCGCGTGCGTGGCGGTGGTGCCGTGGGCGCTGGTGTTCGGCGCGGTGCGGGGGATTCCCCTGGGCTGGCGGCTGATTGACTGCGCGTTCGGCGTTGTGGGCTTCTTCCCGATGTGGCTTTGCTGGCGGCTGGCGAATGAGGTGGAGCAGTCGAGCGCTCCTCGTTGAACGGCGAATTTCCTCCTGTCCTGCCAGTCGAAACGCGGTATTTTCTAGCCACTGTATCGCATGAAGTTCAACGCCGTCATCGGAATGCTCTCCTTGTCCGCCACCGCGTTGGTGGCTGCGCCGGTGGATTACGTGAAGGAAATCCAGCCGTTGCTCGCTCAGCATTGTTACCAGTGCCACGGCGCGACGCAGCCCAAGCACGGCCTCCGGCTGGACACTGCGGCGTTTGCTATCAAGGGCGGGCAGAGCGGCGCGGCCATCAAGCCCGGTAACTCGTCGGACAGCCTGCTGGTGCAAGTCATATCTGGCACGCACAAGGACATCACCCGGATGCCTTACAAGAAGCCGCCGTTGTCGGAGGCGCAGGTCACGCTGGTGCGCCGGTGGATTGACGAGGGTGCGAAGGCTCCGGCAAACGAGCAGCCTGGGAGCAAGGTGCATTGGTCATTCGTCGTGCCGAAGCAGGCGGCCGCCCCGGCTCCAGGACATCCCATTGATGCTTTCATCCGGTCTCGCCTTGCGAAGGAGAAGCTCACGCCCTCGCCCGAGGCCGACCGCGTCACGCTCATTCGCCGTCTCGCGCTGGACTTGCTTGGCTTGCCGCCGATGCCTGCCGAGGTGGATGCGTTTGTGAATGACAAGTCGCCGGATGCTTACGAGAAGGTCGTGGACCGACTGCTCGCGTCGCCGCACTACGGCGAGCGCTGGGGACGCTGGTGGCTGGACGTGGCGCGTTATGCGGACTCGAACGGCTACAGCATTGATGCGCCGCGCAGCATCTGGCGCTACCGCGATTGGGTCATCGCCGCGCTGAACCGCGACCTGCCGTTCGACCAGTTCACTATCGAGCAAATCGCCGGCGACATGCTGCCCAACGCGACGCTGGAACAGAGGATTGCTACTGGCTTCCACCGCAACACGCAGATCAACCAGGAGGGGGGCATTGACAAGGAGCAGTTCCGTATCGAGTCCGTCGTGGACCGCGTGGCGACGACGGGTTACGCGTGGCTCGGGCTGACCATTGCGTGCGCGAACTGCCACGACCACAAGTTCGACCCGATCTCGCAGAAGGAATACTTCGGCCTCTATGCAATGCTGAACAATCAGGACGAGCCAGACATCCCGCTCACTTCGCCGGATGAGACGAGGCGCGCAACGGAAATTGAATCGAAGGTGGCAGGCTACATCGCAGACTTGTTCAAGAAGGACACGGCCATCGTAGAGCGGGAGTTGAAATGGGAGACCGGCATGACGCCTGAGCAACGGCAGGCGATGCCACAGCTCTGGCGGGAAATCTTCGACGTTCCTCCCGTGCAACGCACCGCCGCGCAGAAACTCGTGATGGTCACGTCGTTCGTGGAGAACGCGGCTGAGAACAAGACCCATCAGGCCGCCATCAAGA
>SIBB01000200.1 GCA_009695395.1 Pedosphaera sp.
CTGCCACTTGCCGTTCTTGGCGCGCGTCTGCACGACTTGATCGCGGTATTGCACGACGACCAACTCGCCCTCGTTCGCCCAGCCCCAAACCGGCACGCTGATGCCCTGCTGGAGAACCATGTGGTCGGAGAAAATCACCGGCAACTTGACGTCCGCGCGCATGCACGAGGCGGTGGCGATGAGCGCGAAGGCGGCGAACAGCGCCGCAGCGGAAGTGTGAAACGAACGTTTATGCATCGCGGAATTACCCGCGAAGCCCGGCAGTGCGTCAACCGGAAAGACTGGCTTCCCGCCTTCCCGTCCCCGCGCATTGACCTCACCCCGCGCCTCTGTTGTCATCCGCCCATGGCAAAAAAGAATTCCCGCAAGCCCCTCAAGAAAGTCCTCATCCCCATCGGCGACGCCACGGAAGTCATGGACACGCTGTATCCCATTTTTCGCCTGCCGGAGGACGGCTTCGAGGCCGTCGTGTGCGGGCCGGAAGCGCGGCTCTATCACGGAGTGCTGCACGAGATTCCGCCCACCGCCCAGGGCGAGCCGAAGTGGGACATCACGCGCGAGAGCGCGGCCTATCACGTCCGCGCCACCATCGCCTTCAAAGACATCAACCCCGAGGAGTATTGTGGCCTCTTCATCTCCGGCGGGCGCGCGCCGGAATACCTGCGCTACGACCAAGACCTGCTCCGCATCACGCGGCACTTCTTCGCGGCGAACAAACCCGTCGCCAGCGTCTGCCACGGCATCGAAATCCTCACCGCTGCCGATGTCATCCAGGGCCGCACCGTCACCACCGTCGCCAAGTGCCAGCTCGACGCCGAGCAAGGCGGCGCGAAATACGTGAACGAGCGCGTCGTCGTGGATGGCAACCTCGTCTGCTCCCGCGTGTGGATGGACAACACTTGGCTGATGAAAGAGTTCATGGCCCAGCTCAAAAAGTATGTTGGCGAATAACTCTCCAAGCCGGCGGCAGTTTCTCCAAACCGCCGCCCTCGCAGCGCTGGCCAGTTCCGCTTCAGCCGCCGCGCCGGTCCGCCGCGTCGGCCTCGGCTTCAGCCTTTACGGGATGAAGACACTGCCCGTCGAGCAAGCCATCCGCGTCTGTGCGGAAACCGGTTTTCACGACCTTGAGTTCGCGCTCAATCCCGGTTATCCGACCGAGCCAAAGCTGCTCTCCCCCGCGCAGCGCAAGGAAATCCGCACGCAGCTCGGCTCGCTCGGACTGCGCCTCACTTCGCTGATGGACAACCTCCATCTCACCGCTGATGAGCCAACGCACGCGACGAACTTGGAGCGCATCAAGTCCGCCGGACAACTCGCGCATGACCTCGCGCCCGACGCGCCGCCGTTGCTCGAAACCGTCATGGGCGGCAGGCCCGCTGACTGGGACAAGGTGAAAGCACAGATGGCCACGCGCCTCGCCGACTGGGCCAAAGCTGCAGCCGCCGCCAAAATCACCCTCTGCATCAAGCCGCACGTCGGTGGCGCCGCGCACCTGCCGGAACACGCGCTCTGGCTGCTCGATCAGGTGAAGCACCCGTCTGTGAAGCTCGCCTACGACTTCAGCCACTACCAACTGCGCGGCCTCGACCTCGGCAAGAGCCTTGCCGCGCTGCTGCCGCACACGGCGTTTATCCATGTGAAGGACGCAATCGGTGACGCAGCGAAGTTCCAGTTCGCACTGCCGGGCGAGGGGACGATTGACTACGCGGATTACTTTCGCCGCCTGAAAGCCGCGAACTGGCAAGGCTCCGTGTGCGTGGAAGTCAGCGGCCAAATCTTCGGCAAGCCCGGCTACGACCCCATCGCCGCCGCGAAAAAGTGCCACGCCGCTCTCTCGCCCGCGTTCAAGTCAGCGGGCCTCTGAGCTTCACAACCGCTCCGCCAGCGCCGCGCTGCTCGCGGCCATGACTTCCTTGTGCAGCGAGTTCCCGTGCGCATCAATCGTGACGACGGCGGGGAAGTTCTCGATTTCCAATTCCCAGATGGCCTCGGGCGAGCCGAACTCCTCGGCGAAATACACGTTGCGCACCCGCTTCACACACTCGGCCAGCACCTGTGCTGCGCCGCCGATGGCGTGCAGGTAAACGCAGCCGTGCTCCTTGCAAGCGGCGAGCGTCTTCTCGCCCATGCCGCCCTTGCCGATGACCCCGCGCACGCCGAAGTCGCGGATGATCTGCCACTGATAAGGCTCCTCACGGATGGACGTGGTGGGGCCGGCGGCGGTGCATTTGTAGGAGCCGTCAGGCTGCTTCATCATCACCGGGCCGCAGTGGTAGATAATGCCATCGCGCAGCGAGACGCCCGGCGGCAGCGCGCCACCCTCGTGCAGATACTTATGCACCGCGTCGCGCCCGGTGAAGACGACGCCGGAGATGAGGACCTCCTCGCCGACTTTGAGCGCGCGGACCTGAGCTTCGGTGAAGGGGAAGGTGAGAGAAATCATAATCGAATTAGTAGAGCCAAGAGTGGATCGCGCCCTCGGCTCCCAGCGTCACGCCCTGCCGGCGATAGGCCCAGCACATGTAGCTCACGCTCACGAAGAACGACGCGGGCACGCGGTTGGCCGCGCAGATTTTCACGCCGAGCAACGTCGTCTTGCCGCCGAAGCCCATCGGGCCAATGCCCAGTTCGTTCGCGGTCTTCAAGATGTCTTGCTCCAACGCGTCGAGTTCCGGGTTCGGGTTGCGGTCGTCGAGGAGGCGGAGGAACTGCTGCTTGCTGAACTCGTAGCCCGTCGCACGGTCGCCGCCGATGCACACGCCGAGGATGCCCGGGCCGCAGCCCTTGCCCTGCGCCTGGAGCACGGCGTCGAGGATGGCCTTACGGCAGCCGTCGAGGTCGCGGTTGGCGTGGAGCTTCTCGGCGGGCAGCGAGTATTGCGCACCGACGTTCTCGCAGCCGCCGCCCTTGAGCACGAGCCGCACGGAGATTTCCGGCGATCGATGCTGGTGGAAGTGGATGGCCGGTGCGCCGGGGCCGAGGTTGGTGCCGTCGTTCTTGCCGGTGAGCGAATCCACGGAGTTCTGCCGGAGATAACCTACCTTGGTCGCCGCCTTCACGGCCTCGCGCGCCGCCTCCTCGAAGGCGATCTGGTCAAAGCCCACGGGGCAATCCACGTAAAAGATCACGCTGCCGGTGTCCTGGCAGATGGGCTGGGACTTGCGCTTTGCCAGCTCGATGTTCTGCTCGATGATCTTCAGCGCGCTGGCGGCGATGGTGCCCTTCTTCTCGTTCTCCAACGCGGTGACGAGCGCGCGGTTCACGTCGTCGGGCAGTTCGGCGGAAGCCCGGCGGATCAGCTCAACGAGCGAGTCTTTCAAAGCGTTCATGGACGGGCACGGTAGGAAGCGGGCCGGGACGTGTCAACGTGGCGGGCAGGCCGCCGCAGTCCAGACGCAGCGCGCACACGATTACTACTTCACCTCCGGCAGCCGGCCCGGTTCGCGCACGCCACTTCCTTTGCGTTGCGTGAGCGAGTCGCCGAGTTCTTCGCGCGCCTTCTCCGCGAGGGCGAGGAGACTCTGGACAACGGCTGGATTGGAGGCCGCAACGTCGGACTTTTCGCCCACATCGGCGTGCAGGTCGTAGAGCTGTGGCTCGGTGATTTTGGCGGGTGCATATTTTGCCGGGATGCCGTCCTTGCCCCCGGGCTGGCCCGCCAGCGTGCGGAAGCCGTGCGGCAGTTGCAGCTTCCAGCGGCCATCGGGGGTGAACATCGCCTGCAGCTCGTTCTGTGCGTAGTAACTCCAATAGGCCTCGTGCGGGTTCTTCGCGCCGGGCGTGCCGGCGAGGAGTGACCAGACGTCGAGACCATCAATCTTGTGCTCCGGAAGTTTCGCGCCGATGAGCTGCGCAAAGGTCGGCAGCAGATCAATGGTCATCAGCATCTCCCCGCTGCTCGTGCCGGCGGGGAGCTTGCCCGGCCAGCGCATGAGACACGGGACGCGCGTGCCGCCTTCCCACGCCGTGCCCTTGCCCTCACGCAACGGCCCCGCGCTGCCGGAGTGCGTGCCGTAACTCAGCCACGGGCCGTTGTCGCTGGTGAAGACGACGAGGGTGTTGTCATCGAGGCCGTGCTTTTTCAACGTGTCGAGAACTTGCCCGACGGACCAGTCAATCTCCTGAATCACGTCGCCGTAAAGGCCCGCGCCGGACTTGCCCTTGAACTTGTCACTCACGAAGAGGGGCACGTGCGGCATCGAGTGCGCGAGGTAGAAAAAGAACGGGCGGTCCTTGTTCCGCTCGATGAACTTCACCGCGCGCTCGGCATACCACGTCGTCAAGTTCGGCTGCTTCTCCGGCGTGATGTCGGGGTCAATCACCTTGTCGCCCTCGATGAGCGGCAGGTTCGGGTAACTGCCTTTCTTCGCCTCGGGGTGGTGCGGCCACATGTCGTTGGAGTAGGGCAGGCCGAAGTATTCGTCGAAGCCGTGCCGCACCGGGAGGAACTGCGGATGATGGCCGAGGTGCCACTTGCCCGCCATGCCGGTCGCGTAACCCTTCTGCTTGAAGACCTCGGCCATCGTCATTTCGTTCGCGTGGATACCGATGCGCGAACTCGGCCCGAGCGCACCGTGAATGCCGACGCGGTTGTTGTAACAGCCGGTGAGCAGCGCGGTGCGTGACGCGGAACAGACCGCCTGCGAGACATGGAAGTTGGTGAACTTGCGCCCTCCCTTCGCCATGCGGTCGAGGTGTGGCGTGGTGTAAGCCTTGCAGCCGAACGGCCCAATGTCCGCGTAGCCGAGGTCGTCGCAGAAGATGACGACGACGTTGGGCGGTCGCGGCGCGGGTGCGGCGGAGGCGGAGGCGGTGAGCACGAATGCGGCGACGAGTGTGCGAAGTAATGTGGTCATGGTGTGTGCGGTTAGCGGTGGGTTCAGTAATCTTGGTAGCGCGCGTGCCCAGCGGCGACGAGGGCGTCGTTGAGGTTCACGGGCACTGCGTTGGGCTCCTCCAGCCAGACCTCGGCGAGGTAGCGGCCATATTTCTCGCGCCGGTCTTTGACGGTTTGCAGGAGCACGGCCTTGCCCTCGACGAGGGACTTGAGATGGTCGCGCGCGGCCTTGCCTTTCACCTCGTCCGCGCCGCGCAGCTCCGGCGTGTTGATGCGGTGCAGGCGCAACTTCTCGCCGCGCACCCAGACACCGAGGCTGAGGTCAATGTCCGCTGTGCAGGTGTCGCCGTCGTAAACGGAGGTGACGTGGGCCCGATACTGGAAAAGCTGCGTGGGCGGCGCAGTGGCGGGAGTTGGAGAAGGCATGCCGGCAGCGTAGAAAACTAGCAGCGAGGGAACAAGTGCGATTCTGCAGCACGGTTCACGGCCTCGACTTCGCGCTGCCGCACGCCCCATTCTCCACGCATGAATTACTGGCTCGTGAAATCCGAACCGGCGGCCTACTCGTGGGCAGCCTTTGTGAAGGACGGCGGCACGGCGTGGACGGGTGTGCGGAATTTTACCGCGCGCCTGAACTTGCGGGCGATGAAGTGCGGCGACCGCGTGTGTTTCTATCACAGCGTCACCGGCAAGGAAGTCGTCGGCCTCGCGCAGGTGACGCGCGAGGCGTATCCCGACGCGACTGCGAAGGAAGGCGACTGGTCCTGCGTGGACCTCGCGCCGGTGAAGGCGTTCGTGAAACCCGTCCCGCTCGAAGTCATCAAGTCGGATGCGTTGCTGGCTGGCATTCCGTTGGTTCGACAGTCACGCCTCTCGGTCTCGCCGCTGACGAAGGAGCAGTTCGCCCGCGTGCTGGCGCTGGGTGGGACAAAACTTTGAGCGGACACGCGGAGTTGTGGGAGCTTGCGCCATGAACTGCCGACTTCATCTCGCGTTGGGCGTGGCGGTGCTTTGCCTCGGAGTGGCGTGCGGAACCACGCAGACAGAGTGAACCCCACCGGCGGCCTCCCGTTCAGGCCTTGTATTCCACGAGCACGCCGTATTCCGTGACCGGGGTGGTGGTCTCCTTGCCCTCGGCATCCATCGACTTGAGCTGCTGCGTGTATTGGATGCCGGTGAGACCGACGATGTCGTCCTCGGGATGCTGGGCGAGGAAGCTGGACACAGCCTCGTCGAAGCTGTCCTTCCCATCCTTCACGTGCTCATGGTGGCGGAAGGATTTCACGCGCAGCTTCTTGACGGTCTTGGCCGCAACATTCAGCGATTGGGAGGCGTTCTTGATGATCTTCGCCTCAGGGAAGCTGCCTTTCGGGATCGATGGAATGCCATCCTCCTCGACCTCCTCCGCCGCGTTGCTGCCGCTGGGCATGGGGATGATAAGGACTTCCTTACAGCCGGGGCACCCGATCTCCTGGCCGATGCCAGACTCGTCAATGCTCAGTTCGAGGTTACAGAAGGGGCATTTGAAGGAGAATTCAGCCATAGCGCGCGTAGGTTTCTGTGTTGCCCGTGACATTAAGCGCGAGCACGCGGCCAATCTAGCCAAAAGTGCTACGGGGTCTATTACGCAAGCCCCACTTGCGCCGCAAATCTCCGAACCTTTTCTCTGGCCGCGCCGAGATTTCCCGCCTACGGTTCCGATAAATCGCACCCCCAGCCCAGCCCATGGACACATCTTTCAACTGCCCCAAGTGCAACATCCACATCACAGCCGACGAGTGCGTCATGGGCGAAGAGGTTGACTGCCCAAAGTGCAACGAAAAATTCCGCGTCCCGCTGCCTCAGAAACCCAATACCATCCCCGTCGTGCCGCCCGCGCCTGTTCCCGCCGCCACGGCCCCGGGCCCCGCCAAGCCCGAGGCCCCGAAGCCCGCCGCGCCAGAACACAAGCCGTT
>SIBB01000201.1 GCA_009695395.1 Pedosphaera sp.
GCGCACTTCCTTGCGGAAGATTTCCGCGCCACCGCCGGTGAGGGATTCGAGGCCGGCGGCCTTGAGTTCGATGAGCGTTTGCTCGACGGACTTCTTTGCCAGCCACGCGAGGTGGAGGATTTCAATCGCGGTGAAGCATTTGAGTTGCAGACGCGGGTCGAGGGCCTTGAGTGCTTTGAGGAAGTCCACGTAGTAGCTGAACGGCAGCGACGGGTGCAGCCCGCCGACGATGTGCAGCTCCGTGATGCCCAGCGCGAGCGCCTCGCGCGCCTTCTGCACAATCTGCTCGATGGACAGCTCGAAGCCGTCCGCGTCGCGCTTCTTCCGCGCGAAGGAGCAGAACTGGCACGAGAGAATGCAGTAGTTCGAGTAGTTGATGTAGCGGTTGAGGATGTAGCTGGCGCGGTTGCCGACCTTGCGCTGCCGCGCGAAATCCGCGATGGCCCCAACGGCGTTGATGTCCTTGCTCTCGAAAAGGCGCAGGGCATCCGCATCGGAAAGGCGCTCGCCGGCGACGACCTTGTCGTAGAGGTCGCGCAACGTGCTGTGCTGAATGGCGAAGCTCATGCACGGGGACAATGACCGGAAAGAGAGTCGCTGGCAAAACGAGAGTGCGACCCTTTACTGACGAACGGACGTAGAAGCAACGGCGAGCGGGGGTGAGCGCCCAGCCGGTTTTGCTTTACCGAAGAACTCGGGCTTAGACCGCCTCGCCAGTGGCGGGGGGCTCAGTGCCCGATCGCGTTAACCCGCTGGACGGCGCGTGTAGCCCCATTGAGCACAAAGTGCCGGGTCATCTCCGTGCTCAGGATGACACAGCAGCCCGTGAACACAGCGTTGGTTTAGGATGTTTAGCGTTTCGCGTTCCAAATCGCGATGCGCTCGTCCCCAGCCAATCGGTTCTCATGCCAGGCCTCCTCCGCTTCCACCGCATGATAGGCCTGAAGCCCACTTTGGTGGTGTCGGAACGTGCCCCCCCGAACTCCGTTTCAGGGCAGCAACCTGACCAGCCGAGGTGGATGTTTTCTGCCGTTACGAGACTTTGACCGGAGCGCCAACCGTGGCGTCCCAGCTCCAAGTTAGCTTCAAAACGGAAACCCGCCTGTCCTGCACTAAGTAATTAGACAGGAAAATGGCGGTGAGAAAAAGAATCGGGTCTTTTTTTAGCAGGGGAAAACGGCCTAAAACCCGAGGCTTCTACCTTTCCGAGATTGCGGAACGCCGCGCCCCGACTCAGGCGCGTCAATCCTAAGGAAACGTTTCCCTAGGCGAACTTAAGGGTCATACCGGTAGAGGAGCCAGTCATGGTCAGCCTGCGTGGGGATCCTCGCATCCCACTTCTTTAATTCGGCATGGCCGTCTGCGTAGACCAACCCTCCGCTCTGTGAGTGATAGGTGGCAGGCTTCTCATTGCCCCAAGGGCCAGCGCCCATGGCCCAGCCTCCGTCGTCCAGTGACTCCAAGCCCTCCTCAATGAAGACGAACGTGTCTGTCGGCTTGTTGAAGTCCGTCAGGCGGCGGAACTTGATCTGCCCGGTGCCAAAGGATCCAACCTTCTGCGGCATGGAGTAGTTCCGCCAATACTTTGGATAAACCACGGTGGCAGTTCCAGGTGCCTTGTCGGGCTTGGTGCAGGAGAAAAGTTTCGCGCTGCCACCCACGTAGGGCCCGAATTGGGCCAAGGTGACGTAGGTTTCGTTACTGGCGTGCGTGGCGAGCTTCATGTTGCCCGTGCACCAGTTGTCGAACTTGCCATTGCCATTAAGAACTGGCGTCGTGTTGGCGCCGTAGCCGGCGCCGCCCCAACCGTAATTGTTGACGATCTTGCCGTCGGCGTCCTCGGGATAGAGCTGAAAGGCCAAGCCAAGCTGCTTCTGGTTCGAAAGACATTGCGTGGCCATGGCCTTCTGTTTGGCCTTGCCCAGCGCGGGCAGAAGCATCCCTGCCAGAATCGCGATGATAGCGATGACGACAAGCAGTTCGATGAGGGTGAACGCCCCAGCGACAGCACGAGGGAGGGCCTTGGTAGTCTTCATGGTCTATTTTTGGTTTGGCTGCGCCAAGCTTAGACCCTCCCGCACAATGGGGACCGAAGCTCGGAGTTTTTTGTTGGCTGGAGTAATATTTGATCAGGGATCAGCTTGTCCATCCTCGAATTATTCCCCATTGCTCGGATGGGTTTGCGGCAACTCCATCCGTCCAGACATTGCGCGCTCGTCGGTTCCAAGTCCCGCAGGTTAACCATCTCCAGCGGCGAGTGCATGTAGCGGTTCGGCAAACTGATCAGCCCGCTCGCGATCCCCCCGCGCGTCCAGAAAATCGGTTCCGTGTCCGTGCCGCTCGTCGCGCTGGCGGCCTCGTGTTGCAGGGGAATCTTGAGCTGCGCCGCCACCTGCTCCAACCGTTCGATGGCCCCCGGGTGATTGCACAACCCGTGCGTCACCGCTGGGCCAACGCCGAGCTTGATCTCCTTCGTGTGGGCTTCCTTCAGCTTGGCGGCGACTTCGGGGACGGCCCCGAGGAAGCTCCGGGTGGCACCCGCGTCTCGCCGGGAACTCGGGCGGGCGGAGTCGTGGGTGAAGCGGACACGCGCTGGCGTTCGTGCCCGCGAAGGGCCGCGCCGCCTGCTGACTCCCTCTCCCTTCCTAGGAGGAGGGGAGAGGGTTGGGGTGAGGGGTTGCGTGCGTCGGAGCAAGCGGCCTCACCCCTCATCCGGCCTGCGGCCACCTTCTCCCCTCCTCCGAGGAAGGGAGAAGGCGCGCGACGCGGCTCCCACCACCGCTCAGATCTTCACCTTGAACGCCTCGCCCTGTTTCAGCGACAGCGCGAAGCCCGCCATCAGCTCCGGGATTTGCTCCAAGTCCCGCAGGTTCACCATCTCCACCGGCGAGTGCATGTAGCGGTTCGGCAAACTGATCAGCCCGCTGGCGATGCCGCCGCGCGTCCAGAAAATCGCGTCCGTGTCCGTGCCGCTCGTCGCGCTCGTCGCCTCGTGCTGCAAGGGAATCTTGAGCTGCGCCGCGACCTGCTCCAGCCGCTCGATGACCCCCGGGTGATTGCACACGCCGTGCGTCACCGCCGGGCCGCCGCCGAGCTTGATGTCGCCGTGCAGCTGCTTGCTCACCGTCGGGTAATCCGTCGCGTGCGTCACGTCCACGACCAGCGCCACATCTGGCTTGAGCGAGTAAGCAATCTGCCGCGCGCCCAGCAGGCCGACCTCCTCCATGATGTTCGAGACGAAGCAAAGCTCCGCCTTGAGCTTCTTCTTTTGCGGCCGCAACAGCCGCAACGTCTCCGCCACCGCGAACGTCCCGATGCGGTTATCAAACGCGCGCGCCACCGCCAGGTCCCCGCGCAGATGCTCGAACTCATTCGTCATCGTGATCGGGTCGCCCACGCGCACGAGCGACTGCGCATCCGTCTTGTTCGCCGCGCCGATGTCAATGAACAGGTCTGCGATCTCGGGCAGCTTGCGTTCCTTCTGCGCCTTCATGAGATGCGGCGCGACGTTGCCGATCACACCCTTCACCGGCCCCTTGCGCGAGTGGACGACCACGCGCTGCGCCTTGGCGACGACGGCATCCACCCCGCCGAGCTTGCGCACCCAGATGAAGCCTTGGTCATCAATGAAGTTCACCACGAGGGAAATCTCATCGGCATGAGCCGCGAGCATCAGGCGCGGCCCGCCGCCCTTGTTGAGCACGGCGACACAGTTGCCGTAAGCATCGGAAAACGTCTCGTCGGCGAACTCCTTCACATAATCGAGCCAGACGCGCTGCCCGCGCGCTTCGTGGCCGGAGGGGCTGGGGGTGTTGACCAACTTCGTGAGGAAGGACAGTGATTCAGAGCGCATGGCGAGGGACGTTAAAGGGCAGGCAAACCAGAGTCCAGCCCGTGTCGGAAAGGGCCTCGCGACGACGAACAGGCTGATGAGCTGCGGGGGGGGAAATCACCGTGACTCGCCCTGCCCCCGTTGAAGACGCCCGCGCGCCCAGCGTCGGGACTTGCAATGTCGCTTCGCCACTTCAACCACCTGCTCGCACTTGCCTCGCTCGTCTTGGGGCAAATCTCGTTCACCGCGTCGGCGGTCGAGCCGTTCGCCAGCTACATTTTCCCGGCGGGCGGTCAGCGCGGGACGACGGTGCAGTTCCGCGTCGGCGGCTGCTACTTCCACGGCGAAGCGGGTTTTGAAATGCTCGGGCCCGGCCTGTCCGCCTCCCCTCGGGTGAAGGAGACAAACACGGTTTGGTTCGAGGGGCCGCTCATCGTCCAGCCCGCGTCGCAGCGCAGTGAAGACTATCCGCGCGACCACGCCGGGTCCGTGCGCATCGCATCGGATGCTTCGGCCGGCGTCCGCCACTGGCGCGCGTGGACCTCGCAGGGCGCGACGCCCGCGATGAAATTCCTCGTGGGTGAGCTGCCTGAAATCATCGAGACAGAATACGATGGCGAGCCGTTGCCCGTGGCGGTGACGCCGCCGGTGACCCTCAACGGCCGCATCTTCCCCCGCGAGGACGTGGACGTGTGGACCTTCCCCGCGAAGGCCGGGCAAGCCTTCACGCTCGCCGTGACTGCGCAGTCCTTCGGCTCGCCGCTGCAAGCCCGACTCGTGGTGCTCGACGACGCTGGCCACGCGCTGCACGAAGCCATCGCGAGCCAGCGCAGTGACCCCACGCTGCATTTCACTGCTCCGAGCGATGGCACCTACCGCGTGCGAATTGACGACGTGAACTCTGCCGGTCTGCAGAACTACGTCTATCGCCTCACCATCACGGACCAACCCGCCGTGTCGCGCGTCTTCCCGCTCGGTGGCAAGCGTGGCGAGACCGTGAAGTTCGAGCTCGCCGGCCATGCCCTGCCCTCGAAGCAAGTCGAGGTGAAACTGCCTGCCAGCGCCAGCAGCACGGCTTCGGTTCCAATCGTGTTCAGCGGCAAGGCGACTGCCACAGTCCTCCTTGAACTTGACGATCTACCGGAGCGGATCCACTCCGGACCAGCCAGCGAGTTCACCGCGCCCGCCACGGTCAACGGACGCGTCCTCGCTCCCGGCACAACAAACACCTGGTCCTTCTCCGCGAAGAAAGGCGACGCTCTTGAATTCACGCTCGCCGCCGCGCGCCTCGGCAGTTCACTCACGCCTGTCCTCGCAATCACGGACCTCAAGGACAAATCCCTCGCCCGCGCCGAGGCCACGCCGGGCGAACTGGCGGACCTCTCGCTGAATTTCAAGGCCCCGGCCGACGGCGATTACCGACTGCATGTGAGCGAGCGCTTCGCGTCGCGCGGCGGGATGGATTTCGCGTATCGCCTCCGCGTCGCGCCGCCCGCCAGCGTGCCGGACTTTCAGCTGACCCTCGCGAACGACACCCTCACCGTCGTCCGCGAGACTGCCGACGGCGAAGTCGCAGCGCCCGGTAAACCCAAGCGCGGCGGCAAACAGCAGCCCGGCAAGCTCAAGGTGAACGTCCTCGCGGTCGGCGGGTTCAAGGGCGACATCGAGATCGCAGTCGAGGGATTGCCCGCCAATGTCACGGTCAGCGGGACGAAGATTACTTCCGGACGGCTGACAACGGACCTGAGCTTCTCCGCCGAGCACGCGGCGAAGATTGCCATCGGGCGCCTGACCGTCACTGGCACAGCCACTCTCAACGGGGAGAAGGTCACCCGCACCGCGAGCTACGCACCGCAGCGCGGCGAACCGGCGATCGGCTCCGTCCTGCTCGCGGTAGCGCACCCGGTGACCTTCAAGACCACGAGCGACTTCCTGATGAACATCGTGCCGCGCGGCTCCACGTATCGCCGGCCCTACGGCATTGACCGCGGCGGCTTCACCGGGCCGCTCATCGCACAGCTCGCCGACCGCCAGGGCCGCCACCTGCAAGGCGTCTTCGCGCCGCCCGTCTCGATTTCTGCCAGTGAGGACAAGTTCGAGTTCGAGGTCACCTTCCCGCCGGGCATGGAACTGGGTCGCACCAGCCGCTCGCAGATCATGCTGGTGGGCACCGTGCATGATCACGACGGTTCGGATCACATCGTGAGCTACAGCCAGAACGAGCAGAACGATCAGGTCATCACCATCACGCAAGCGGGCTTACTGGAGCTGGAACTCGACAACGCCTCCGTCCGCGTCACGCCGGGCGCGTCCGTCAAAATCCCCTTTCACCTCCGCCGGGATAAATCGCTCCGTGCCGATGCGGTGCGCGTGGAACTGCGAGCGCCGCCGCACGTCACCGGCCTGCGCGCCGCTGCCCTGACCGTGCCGGCGGGGAGTGACCGGGGCATTCTCGAAGTCCACTTCGCCGCGAACGCCGGCCCCTTCAATCTCCCCTGCCCCATCCACGCCACCACGCTCGACGCGAAGCACCCACACACGGCGGAGGCCTTCGTGGAGTTTGTGAAGCCAGCCGTCGCGCAAGCGAGCCGCGCGCGGGAGTAGTCAGAGCTGGAGACGACGGCGGCATAATCCGCCTCCTGAACTCGGCGGCTACAAGCCTTCAGCGCACCACCACCGCCGGTTCCCACACGTTCGGATTGCTCGGCGGCACGAGGTCGTGCTCGCCGAAGAGCGGGACGGGGAACTCGCTGGGCAGGTCGGCGTTCAGGTGGCGCGCGCGGTTGGGGCCGGTGAGCTTCTGCGCGTCAATCTTCCGCTGGAGCATCATGAAGGCGTGGATGAGCGCCTCGGGCCGGGGCGGGCAACCGGGGATGTGAACATCCACGGGGATGTATCTGTCGATGCCCTTGAGGACGTTGTAGCCCTGCTTGAAGGGGCCGCCGCTG
>SIBB01000202.1 GCA_009695395.1 Pedosphaera sp.
TCCGCCTCATGGACAACACCAAAGGCTCCGACTGCGCCTACCCCGGCGTCGAAGTCCTGCCCGACGCGACCCTCGTCACCACCACCTACGGCCATTGGACTACGAACGAAGCGCCCTACATCGTGAGCATCCGTCTCAAGCTCGCCGAGTTGGACGCGAAGGCGAAGTGACCGAACCAACCCGACTCAATGAAACTCGGACCAATCCCCCACCTGTTCCGCCGTTATAGGGACACGCGCCTTGGCTGCATCCGACCAACTCGTCCAGGACGGCTCCCGCTCCTGACCCTCCGCCTGCTGCTGGCGCTCTCCACGTTCAGTGGTTTCACCGCCCACGCGTGGGGACCGCATGGGGAAATCGTGCAGGCCGCGCTCAAGACCCTCGGCCCGGGCGACGCTCTGACAAGCGGCTTGGGCACCAACGCCCACTTCCTCGTGAAATATGTCTGGATGGCCGACTGGAAGGGCCAACTTCATTTGGGCCGAACGGAGACGTTTTACACGGATGACTATCTGCTCTTCCCGACGGTGACCAATCACTCCTCCCACATTTGTCCCGAAGTGAAGCGAACCTACGCGCCGCATTTTCACCGCGCGCTACAAGCACTGCGCACGGAATCCCCGCGCGAAGCCGCCCGCTGGATTGGGTCGCTGCTGCATTTCGTCACCGACACGGGATCGCCGCCTCATGCACTGGGCATTCTGGGTCCGGTGCATTCCAAAATGGAAAACTGGCTGGACGCCAAACTCATCCTCCTGCCTGGTTATCAGCCGCGCCTGCTCGGCACGAACGACAGCTCGGGGGAAGCCGGTCTGCTCCAGCGCATGGACGGACTCATCGAGTATTCCAAGGCCCGCGCCCTCCGCTGCCGCGCGGATGTAATGGCCGACCGCCGACCGCCGGTCGAACCCATCGTCTTGGAGTGCGCCTTGGAAACCGCCCGCGTCGTCGCCGATCTGCTCCATACACTGGGCGCGCTGGCCCAATCGCCAACGCACCATGCGGCGATCACGGGCATGGTCGTTCCTCCAAAGCTGCAATCGCCAGAGCTCGCCAAGGTGCCCGCCAAGGTCATCCTCCTCGGCACCAAGTTCTCTACGCTTACCGAGCCTGATGGGGCGTTTGCTTTTCACCGTCTGCCGGCGGGAAAATACGAGGCGGTGGTTACCGCCCCCGGCTGGGTGACCCAGGGGAAGCCGATCAACTTGTCGTCCAACGCGACCGTGAAACTTGTGGCGGTTGACCTGGCGGAAACAGGCGGCGGGAATCTGGTGCGCAATCCGCGTTTCCAATTGCGCTGGGTCGCTCCAAATCAAGCGGATGGCTGGGCGCAGACCTGGCGTCCCGGTCGCCCCATCAGCGCCGTCGGCCCCAAGGACTGGGACGGCGAATGGATTCCTCTGCAAAACGGTGTCATCTACCAACTCTCCGCCCAATGGAAGCCCAACGGCCCGGATGATGCCGACCGCAGTGTCACCTTGCGAACCAAAGGGCGCACGAACGACAGTCCGACCATCACCCACCCCGCCGCAGCCACTCTGACAACCAACCGTGTGACCATTACCGGCTCCGACGAACTGGCGTGGGCACAGCTCTCTATCCGCAGCCTTAAAATGCCGTGGGAGACGCTTGAAGCGGTCAGCTTCAAGCCCGTCGCCGGCTCGGCCGAAAAGCTGCCACCATCTCCCCTGGCCCCAAAGCCCGCTACGCCCAAACCGCCCGCGAAGTCCGCCACCGCCACCGCCGTCGCCTTGCTACCGCTGATTGTTGTGCTCATGATCCGCCCAAATAAAATGGCCCTCTAAAAAGAATCCCCTATGAACTCGCCCTTCACCAAGCATTCGGTCTGGACACGCCGGCAATTCCTCGGTGCGGTTGGCGCCACCGTCGCTGCCGGTTCGCTAAATGGGTTCGCAGCGGACGCCGCGCCGCTCGCGAGCTTTTTCGTCGTGGGCGACACGCATTTCCTCGCGGACAAAATGGACCCGGAAAAGTTGGACGCCACGTCCGCCGCGTACACGTCGCGACTGGTGGACACGCTGAACCGGTTGCCGGGCACGGAGTTTTCCGAAGCGGTGGGCGGCGGGAAAGTTCCTGCACCCAATGGTGTGCTGCACGCGGGCGATGTGATTGATACCGGTGACAAAAACGGGGCGACGCAACTCGCGATGCAGCGCACCGAGTGGGCGGGTTACGTCGCACAGTTCGGGCTGACGGGCGCGGAGGGGCGGCTGAAATTCCCCGTGTTCGAGGTGCCAGGAAATCACGACTCGCCGCACGGCACCGGCCACGCGATCGAGCAGATGGCCGCGCGCCAGCGGGCACGAAAAGGATTGAAGGCCGTCAGCAAGAATGGCCTTCACAGCTCGTGGAATTGGGGCGGTGTCCACTTCATCACGCTTGGCCTCATCGTCGGCACGGATCGCGGCGTGGCACGCAAACGCCGTTATGCGGCGATGGAGAGTCTGGCGTTCCTCATCGAAGACCTCGCGAACACGCCGAAAGACCAACCGCTCGTGCTCATGCACCACGTGGACATGGCGCGCTACACGGTGGCGAAACCCGACACGGATTACACGAAGTGGGAGTGGGACCCCGCGGACGTGGCGGCGTTTTACGCTGCCATCAAGGGTCGGCGCGCGGCCATCTTCTACGGCCACACCCACTTTCGGAACGTGTTCCGGTGGGACGGCGTCTCGACGAAGGCGGCGGACGGCGTGGCGGTGTTCAACGTGGACAACGCATCGCACTTCAACAGCCCGGCGCAGGCGTTCTTCCACGTCGAAGTGCGCGGCGACGGATTCACGGTGCGCGAGTTCGAGACACGCGACGGCTGGGAAACGGGCCGCTGGACGCCGCAGGTGTGGAAGGCGGCAGTGTAGTCACGCCCGAGAGTTGAGCCGCAGGCCGAGGCCGTCGCGGAGTAACGGGCTTGAAGCGAGGGATCAGTGCTTTCGGGACCTGTGTTCCGCGTCACCGGCTGAGCGGCAGCTTGTGAGCCTTCGCCGCGGCGAGTTCGCTGAGTTTCTGCCAGCCCTTCGAACCGTCCATTTGCACGGCGGTCTCGGAGCTGATGAGTCCGCCCGCAAGCCAATCGAGGAGTTTCGCTCCGGAGACGGGGCCGTATTGCTTCTGGTCGGAGCCGATGATGCGATACTTGCGCGACTCATCCAAGGTCCGTGAGAGTATGGCAAACAACTCCGCGGGTTGCATGGCGCGCACATCGCGGGCGACCTGACGGGCTTGATGCGCCACCTCGCGTGCGTCGCGGGCGGCTTCCTTCACCTCTGCGGCGAGGTCTTTCGCCGTCTGCCACGCGGGGACTAGGTCGCGGTGCTTTAACTCGGTCATCAGCTTTTCTGCGGTCCCGATGGTCTGTTTCACGTCGCCGGCGAGTTCGCCAATCTTCATCTCGGGGAATTTCATCTCGCCCATGTCAAACCCTGCCATCTTCGGAAGTGGCGCAAGCCCGGAAGTGCCCCCCAGTTCGTCTGCCGCCGCGCCGACCGTGATGGGCGCGGAGGCTGTCACGAAGGTTTCGTAGCCGTTGACCACCCATTCGAGCCTGCCGGTCTCGATGTCCACAAGCAGGCCGTGCACGGGAATCTTCGGGCCGATGAGCGGGCTGCTGCGGATGGTTTCGCAGGCCTTCATCACGTTCTGCCGCTCGCTGGCGAAAAGGCCGAAGAACTCATGCAGGTTCTCGGGGAGGCGTGAGCGCTCGATGCCGAGCGCCTTCAGCCGGTCGGTCAACTCCATCATCGACGTCTTGCGCACGTGACAGTCGGTGTGGCCGATGATCACAATCTCACGCCCGCCCTTGACGGCACACGCCAGCGCCAGCGTGCGCATCATCATGCTCATCGGGTCGAGGATGATGTTGCCCGAATTGCGCAACCAGATGAACTCGGACTCGGGCACGCCGAGCACGTCGGGGAGGAGGTGATTGAGGCGCGCGTCAATGCACGTGAGCGCTGCAAGTGGCAGCGCGCCGCGGAACTGCGGCACGTCGAGCAGGGGCGCCTTGCGGTCGGAGCCGAGGCGTTGGTTCGCTTCGAGGATGGCTTTGAAGAGAGTCACTTACTTTCTTGCAGATTCTGCAAGTCCATTAACCACTATGAAGTGGCGGCGTGCATGGCCACTTCACTGCTTATCAGTCTCATCCTTCTCCATCGCATTCCTCAGCGCCGGCACCTGTGCGAGGAGCTTCTCGAACTTGATGCCGGTCAAACTTTCCAGCACGGGCGGAAGCTGGGCGATAATCTGCGTGATGTCGCCGGTGATCTTGCTCGCGCCGCCGCCGGAGCCGCCGCCGGTGTTGATGATGGTGATCTTGTCGGTCTTGGAGAGCGGCTCGCTGATCTTGCCCGCGAGTTCGGGCAGGATGCGGACGATGAGTTCGATCACGGCTGCCTCGTTGTATTCCTTGAAGGACTCGGCCTTGAGGCGCATCGCCTCGGCGGTCGCTTTGCCCTGCGCCTCGATGATGGACGCTTCGGCGAGGCCGCGCGCCTTGTTTGCATCGGCCTCGGCGAGACCGGTGGCCTTCGCGACATCGGCACTGGCAAAGCCCGTGGCCTTCGCAGCGAACGCAGCGCCCGCCGCCTCGGCCTCCAACTGGAACTTCCGCGCTGTCGCGAGCGTCTCGACCTTGTAGCGTTCGGCGTCGGCGGGCTTCTGGACGTTGGCTTCGAGTTCCTTCTGGCGCCGTTTGATTTCCTGTTCCTGCAACTCGATCTGCTTTTGCTTCTCGATGATCTGCACCTGGACTTCTTCGGCTTTCACGAGTTGGCCGGTCTTGAATCTCTGCAGGTCGTAGGCGAGTTCGGCTTCGGCTTTCTTCTGGTTCACCGTGCCCTGATAACCCGCGACGTTTGTCTGGTAGTCGCGTTGGGCTTCGGCGATCTTCGAGTCGGCGGCGAACTTGGCCTCCTGTCCCGACTGCGTGGCTTGCGAGGACTTGATCATCGCGTCGCGGTCGGCTTCGGCTTGCGCAATCTGCGCGTCGCGCTTGACCTGCGCGATACGCGGCTTGCCGAGGGCGTCGAGGTAGCCTTGCGTGTCACGGATATCGCGGATGGTGAAACTGACGATTTGGAGTCCCATGTTGGCCATGTCGCCGGCGGCCACTTCCTGCACCTTCGAGGCGAAGGCGTCGCGGTTCTGGTAGATTTCCTCGACGGTCATCGTGCCGAGAATCGCGCGCAAGTGGCCCTCCAGCGTTTGCATGGCCACGTTCTTGATCTCGTCGGTGGATTTGCTGAGGAACTGCTCGGCGGCGGTGGCGATGGAGACGTCGTCACCCTTGATCTTGACTTGGGCCACGCCATCCACTTTCACCGGCACGCCTTTACTCGTGTAAACCTCGGGTGTCTGCACATCAATGGTCATCAACTCCAGCGAGATGATGTCCACTTTCTCAAACACGGGCCAGACGAACGTGCCGCCGCCTTTCTTGATCCGGAACCCGCGGACACGAGTGACGCCATCGGGGTCGAGGTTTTTGTGTTTGCGGCCGGAAGCGACAAGCACTTCGTTGGGGCCGACCTTGTGGTAGCGACTCGCGAACAACCCAAAGATGATGAGGAACGTCACGAAGACGATGCCTACGACGAAGATGATGGAGCCGCCAACTAAGATGCCTGTGTCGAGGAGGATGGGAGTGAAGTTCATAGTTAGATTCAGGTGATAGTTGGAGTTGGATCCAGGTTATTGGAGTTGGATTCAGGTGATGTTTGCGCTGGGCCACTACCGGAAGCCCGCACTAAGAATTGCATGCCAACCACACGCGTGATGGTCACGATACGACCTGCCGGAACCAGCAAGCCGTTCTCCTCGCGAGCGGGAGCAGTGTAGCGCGTGCCGGCTTGGATGTAGGCAATTTCGCCGACGCTATTCTCCGGGATGGACGAGTTCGTCGTCGCGGTCACGCCGACAAGATCGGCGACGTGTGACTCGCTCGAACTATCCGTGTGCCTGAACACGCCCCGCATGAGAAACACCAACCCACCGGCCATGATCACCGCGCCAAGCACGGCAAGCGGCGCGCTCACAATCGGCGCCTTCGTCGCCTCGAATTGTATGAGGATGATGCCAAGCCCGCCGAATGACGTGAGAAACGCCGCAATGATCGTCGGACTGAAAGCCGAAACCCCCGCATCTCCACTTGCGTCCGCCCCCGCGTTTCCAGAGTCGCCGTCGAAGATGGACCCAAACATCGCCGTGATAAGCACGAACAAGGCACCCAAAACGAGGCAGGCAAGATAGATTATGAAGGCCATGCGCGTCAGTTGTTAACGTCAGTAAAGGTGCACACTCGCCGCTGGTCAAGCTTCGAAGGCTGCACCCTTTGCTATCGATGATCTGCAAACAGGCTGGGCCGACTTCCGACGTGCGCGGCAGCTGCACGGCCTCTCCTCTCGACCCCGTCGAACGGCTTGTGCATAGTCCGGACGATCAGCACCCACTTTGAAATGAATCCGTTCAAGATCACCGGCCTTGTCGCCGCCACGCACACGCCCTTCCACACGGATGGCTCGCTCAATCTTGCGGTTGTCGAGAAACAGGCTGCGCATCTGCTCGCGAATGGTGTGCGGTTCGCTTTCATCGGCGGCACCACGGGCGAGTCCAGTTCGCTCACGCTCGATGAACGCTGCGCGCTGAGCGTGCGTTGGATGGAAGTCGTGCGTGGCTCGGAATTGCAGGTCATCGTCCATGTCGGCGCGAACTGTCTCGCGGACGCGCGCAGTCTCGCCG
>SIBB01000203.1 GCA_009695395.1 Pedosphaera sp.
GCAACCAGCGGGTGCTGCACAGCCTCAAGCGCGAGGTGCAGCTCGTGGAGCAGAAGCAGCTCAAGAAGTTTCAAGCGCCGACAGCCAAGCCCGACGCGCCTGCGGGCCAACAAACTTTCGCCTGGCCCGGCGGACCTGAAATTCGTCCGCACAAGCGCTGATCGAAGGGCAAAGGAATGGCGGGCAAGGGAATCCCCCATGGCAACTCATTCCTCCGCTCCCATTCCCTTGCCCGCGCTGCGTGAATACGCCCTGCCGACCCACCGGAACGGCAACCGGGAGATTGACTTGGCCGGGGAATGGCGGCATTCGTTTGAACCAGCCCATGCAAACCCGAACTCCCCAACTCAGCCCGCCCCGCCCCTCGGGGGCCGTGGCCTTCACCCTCATCGAACTCCTCGTCGTCATCGCCATCATCGCCATCCTCGCCGGGATGCTCCTGCCGGCTCTCTCGAAGGCCAAGGAGAAGGGTCAGCGCACGGTGTGTTTGAACAACCAAAAGCAGATTGGGACGTTCTTCCAGCTTTATACCGACGAGAACGACGACCGGTATGTATCGCATCGGAACAGCCGCACCGGGGCTCCTGCCGCCACCGTCACGCTGGACGATTGGTGGGGTCCGGCCATCATGGGACGCGTGCAGCACACGAATCTCTTTCTCTGTCCGATGCTGAAGGGAAACCGCACCGATCAAGGGGTGACTTGGAGCTGGGCGTTCGATGTGAACCGAGCGGCGTATGGCTACAACGGCTACTTCCACGGGCCATTTCCCAACGCGGCCGGTTCCCTTACGGTGGCGGGCGTGGCATTCGCCAACTCGGTTGTTTTCCGCCGGTCGCAGGTGGTTAATCCTTCCGAAAGCCTCGTTGCTGGCGAATCCATGCCCACCACGGCGGTGACGTGGAGCAGCAGCCTCTGGTGGCCATCCGCAGGTATGAGCCGAAGCTCGACTCCCGCTGGCAGTCTCGAAGGCATTGACCCCAACCGCCATCGTGGCCAAGGCTTGGTTCTGTTCAACGACGGCCATGCCGAATCGCGCAAGGACCCGGACATCAATCCTCCCATCAATCCCAGCGCCGGCGCCGCCGGCATCAAGAACGCCCGCTACTGGGATCCCCTCCAGCGCTCGCCGCTCTGATCGAGCGCTGCGTCGGAAAAACCTCAAATCATTTGCGCGAAAGTTAATGGCGCACCCCGGCAGTTTGGCTAGGCTCCCCCCCTATGCTGGAACTCCGCCGCCTTACCCCGCTCGTGAAGCGCAGCCTCGCCTGCTCCTGCGCCGCCTTCCTTCTCCTCGCCTCAGTCTCCGCCGCCACCGGGCCGGTGCGCGTGCTTTACTTCGACGCCGCCGGCGTCGAGCGCCCCACGAACGGCCCGCTCCACGCCGCGATGCGCGACCTCGGCCGTGATGCGATCTGGTTCGACTACGCCAAGGGCTCCACGCCCAACTCCGCGGATCTCGCGCACTACGATGTTCTCGCTGTCCGCCCGAAGCCAGACGGCTCGCCCGCGCTGAACAACGTCATCAAGCTCCCCTCCGGCGCGCTGATCCCCGTGCTCAAGGTCGCGGAGGCAACCACGCCAGAGCAGTTGCGCGCCGGCGTGCTCACTGCGCTCTCCGCACCGCGCAAGGCGGACTGGGAGAAGTTCCTTGCGCAGCGCGATCCAGAGAAACGCGAGGCCAGCCCGACCGTCGCCAACTACGAGCGCCGTTCCCAGCCTGTCACCTTCCAGCACCCGCTCTCCGTGAAGGGCAGCATGGAGCGCACACAGGTCCCGGCCGACCTGCGCCTCCAGCTCTTCGCCGCCGAGCCGGACATCGCCAAGCCCATCTTCATGGCGTGGGACGAGCGTGGCCGCCTGTGGGTCGCCGAGACGCGCGATTACCCGCACGACGTAAAGCCCGATGGCATGGGCAATGACAGCATCAAGATTTGCGAGGATACCGATGGCGACGGCAAGGCCGACAAGTTCACCGTGTTCGCCGACAAGTTGAACATCCCCACCGGCTTCGTCTTTGCCAACGGCGGCATCATCGTTGCGCAGCCGCCGCGCTTCCTCTTCCTCAAGTCCACCAAGGGCGACGACAAGGCCGACGTGCGCACCGAGATCATGACCGGCTGGGGCGTGAACGACACGCACGCGCAGGCCAACAACCTCCACTACGGCCACGACAACTGGCTCTACGGCTGCGTGGGCTACTCGGGCTTCAAGGGCACGGTGGGCGGCGTGGAGAAGCAGTTCGCCATGGGCACGTATCGCTTCAAGCCGGACGGCTCGGCCCTCGAATTCCTCCACCAGTTCTCGAACAACTCCTGGGGACACAGCGCGAACGAGTTCGGCGACCAGTTCGGCGGCACGGCCAACAACGCGCCGATTTTCTTCGGCGGCATCCCCGCCACGCTCGTGCCCAAGGGCCTGCGCGTGATGACCGCCAAGCGCATCAACACCGAAGACAAGTGCCACACCATCACGCCGAACTTCCGGCAGGTGGACGTGATGGGCGGCTTCACGGCGGCGGCGGGCAGCGCGTTCATCCACTCGGGGAACTTGCCCGCGCGCTTGCAGGGCAAGGCGCTCATCTGTGAGCCGACGATGAAGACGGTCTCGATCATGGACGTGCAGCGCGACGGTGCGGGATACGTCGCGAGGGACGGCTATAACCTCGTGGCCAGCAGCGACGAATGGATGTCGCCCGTCTTCGCCGAGGTCGGCCCCGACGGCGCCGTGTGGTTCGCCGACTGGCAAAACTACATCATCCAGCACAACCCCACGCCGAGCGTTGAGCGCGGCGGCTTTGCGGCCAAGACCGGCGTCGGCGGCGCGCATGAGAACGTCCTGCGCGACCATGCCCGTGGCCGCATCTACCGCGTCGTCTGGGAGCAGGCGAAGAAGCCGGCGGTCACCTCGCTCAAAGGCGCTTCACCCGCCCAGCTCGTCGCCGCGTTGGACAGCGACAACCCGTTCTGGCGGCTCACTGCGCAGCGCTTACTCGTCGAGGGCAAGGCGACCGCCGCCGTGCCCGCCCTCAAGCAGGCCGCGACCAACAGCGCGCCGCTGGCTGCCTTGCATTCGCTCTGGACCCTGCACGGCCTTGGCCAGCTCGACGACGCCACGCATCGCGCCGCCTTGACCCATCCCGACGCCGCCGTCCGCCGCAATGCCACGCGCGCGCTGGGCCAGGATGCGCGCGCGGTCGCGCTCTTCTTCAGCTCCGGCGTGGTGAGCGACCGCGACCTGCTCACACGCCTCGCCGGCTTCGTGAAGCTCGCCGAGTTCAGCACGACGAAGGAGATTCAGACCGTCGCCGGGAGCATCGCGAAGAACCCGATGGTGCAGACCAACGAGTGGTTGAACGAGGCCAGCCGGATGCTCACGCGCATCCACAAGGCCGAGGCTTACAAGGAAGGGCCGAACCTGCTGCCGAACCCGGGCTTCGAGGTCCTCGGCAGCAACGGCTTGCCCGAGGGCTGGACGCGCCGCGACTACGGCAACCGCCCGGCGAACACAGGGGTCGAGTGGACGGTCGTCACCGACGCGAAGTCCTTTCACGGCGGCAAACAAGCCGTCCGCTGCGTCTCGCGCGGCGACGCGGACACGAGCCTTTACGCCGACGTGACGCTCAAGCCCCACACCCAATACCGCCTCTCCGGCTGGGTGAAGACCCGCGGGTTGGCCGGCGGCAAGGTCAGCCTCAACGACCACATCGGTCGCGTGGAAACCGAGCGCGTCACGCGCCGCGAGTCCGATTGGACCGAGGTGGACACGACCTTCAGCAGCGGCGACCGCACGAAGGCGAGCATCAACATCCTGCATGTGGCGAAGGGCGACGGTTACTGGGACGACGTGAAGCTCGTCGAGTTGCTCCCGCTCGAAGACCCGAACAAGCCGGTCATCGCCGACGCCAAGCGCGGCGCGGAGATTTTCTTCAAGCACGCCGCCGCCTGCATCCTCTGCCATACGGCGAAAGGCCAGGGCAGCACCGTCGGCCCCGCGCTGGACGGCATCGCCACGCGCAAGGACGCCGCCTACATCCGGCAGAGCTTGCTGGAGCCCAGCGCCGTCATCGCTGACGGCTTCAAGGACTCGAACGCCACCGGGAAGAACCCGCAGATTTCCCCGATGCCCCCGATGGGCGACATCTTCAGCCCACAGGAAATCGCCGACATCATCGCCTACGTCGCGACGCTGAAGTAGTAAAGGGCAAGATGCGGTCCACCACGCCAGGCCTGGGCGCCTGCCCCCATGCACTTTCTGCTTTTCACTGCCGACGGCTTGGCCTTTAGTCCCGCCCTGATTTGAACTGTAATTGAACTCATGAAAATCGTCCTCGCATACTCTGGCGGCCTTGACACCTCGGTGCTGCTCTCTTGGATTAAAGACACCTACGGCAACGCCGAGATGATCTGCTTCTGCGCCAATATCGGCCAGGAAGACGAACTCAAGGGCCTCAACGCCAAAGCCAAGAAGACCGGCGCTTCGAAAATCTACATCGACGACCTGCAGGCGGAGTTCGCCAGCGACTTCATCTACCCGATGCTCCGCGCCGGCGCGATTTACGAGGGGCAATACTTCCTCGGCACCAGCATCGCCCGCCCGCTCATCGCCAAGCGCATGGTTGAGATTGCCAAGGCCGAGAAGGCCGATGCCATCGCCCACGGCGCGACCGGCAAGGGCAACGACCAAGTGCGCTTCGAGTTGACCGCCGCTGCGCTCGCGCCGGAGTTGCAGATCATCGCCCCGTGGCGCGACGAGCGTTACCGGAAGGACTTCCCCGGTCGTCAGGCGATGATTGATTACTGCGCCGCGAAGGGCATTCCCGTGCAGGCCAGCGCGAAGAAGCCTTACTCGATGGATCGCAACCTCCTGCACATTTCCTACGAGGCCGGCATCTTGGAAGACCCGTGGTATGACAGCTTCGATCCGAAGAAGAACCGCGAGTATTTCACCACGCTCTCCGTGCTGCCCGAGGACGCGCCGGACAAGCCGGAGTATGTCGAACTCGACTTCGTGAAGGGCGATTGCACCGCCGTGAACGGCAAGCAGCTGACGCCGCTCCAGGTGATGAAGACGCTGAACAAGCTCGGCGGCAAACACGGCGTGGGCCGCGTGGACATGGTCGAGAACCGCTTCGTGGGCATGAAGAGCCGCGGCGTTTACGAGACCCCCGGCGGCAGCATCCTGCACTACGCGCATCGCCAGATGGAGAGCCTCACGATGGACCGCGAGGTCATGCACCAGCGCGACGCGTTGGTTCCGAAGTATGCCGAACTGGTTTACAACGGCTTCTGGTATGCGCCCGAACGGCTTGCCCTCCAGGCCTACGTCGAGGAGAGCCAGAAGAACGTCACCGGCACCGTGCGCGTGAAGCTCTACAAAGGCGGCCTCTACGTCGCGGGTCGCAAGAGCCAGTTCTCGATGTATAACCCGCACATCGCCACGATGGAGGCCGACCCGACCAAGGCCTACAATCAGGACGACGCCACCGGCTTCATCCGCCTCAACGGCCTGCGCCTGCGCGTGAACTCGACGGTGAACGGGGTGAAGAATCTGGCGAAGCAGTGCTGAGCTCTTCAGTTTCTCCAACGCCGCGCCACTTTGCTGGCGCGGCGTTTTGTTTTCCGCCACCGTCCCCGCATGAAGTTGTCGTGTCTCTCGCTGGCGCTGGGCTTGGCGCTCGTGGCCCACGCCATCGAACCCTCCCGTATTGAAATCATCGAGCAGGGGAGCGGTTGGCCGGTGCCGCTGGTGGAGTTGCGGACGACGCATCAGGTGCGGTTCGTCTCGGACAACGCGGGGCGCATCGCCTTCGACCTGCCGGAGTTGATGGGGCGAGAGACGTGGTTCGAGGTGCATGGGCAGGGCTACGAGGTGAAGGCGGATGGCTTCGGCCAGCGCGGCGTGCGGCTCACGCCGGAGCCGGGCAAGATGCTGCGCGTCGAGGTGCGGCGGACGAGCGTCGCGCAACGCATTGGGCGGCTGACAGGGGCGGGGTTGTTCGGGGAGAGCCAGAAGCTCGGACTCGAAGGCGACTGTCGGGAGCCGGGCTTGGTCGGACAGGACAGCGTGCAGAATGCGGTGCATCGCGGTCGCCTCTTTTGGTTCTGGGGCGACACGACGCTCGCGCGTTACCCACTCGGCATCTTCGATGGCACGGGCGCGACGACCGCGGTGCAGCCTTCGGCACTTCAGCCGCCGCTGCGTTTGCCGCTCGCTTACTTCACCAACTCGACGGGCGCACCTCGCGGTATCGCGCCGATGCCGGGCAGCGGGCCGACTTGGGTGACGGGTGTGGCGAGCGTGCCGGACCAGTCAGGCATGCCGCACCTCGTGTGCGCCTACATGAAGATCAAGCCGCCGCTCGAAGCCTACGAGTGGAGCCTCGCGACGTGGAACGAGGAGAAGAACGTCTTCGAGAAGCTCAAGACGGTCTGGACGAAGTCCGACGCCGCGCCGAAAGCTCCGCCGATTCCCGAAGGCCATCCGGCGTCTTGGAAGGACGCGGCGGGGAAAGAGTGGCTGCTCTTTGGCAATCCCTTTCCCACGCTGCGCTGCCCGGCGACGTTCGAGGCGTGGCAGGACGCGAAGACGTGGGAAGTCTTGAAGCCGCAGACGAGCCTGACCGGTAGCAACGGTGAGACGGTGAAGCCGCACACCGGCTCCATCGCGTGGCACCCGTGGCGCAAGCGCTGGGTGACGGTCTTCATGCAGTCGTTCGGCAAGCCCTCCGTCTTCGGCGAGTTGTG
>SIBB01000204.1 GCA_009695395.1 Pedosphaera sp.
GGACGCTCGGCCGCGAGCGCATCTGCCAAATCCACTGCACCGACGAGGACGGCGTGTGGCTGGAGGAGAACAAGCGGCTCGATATGCCGGCGGTGAAGCACGTGCTCGACGAGCTCGGCTGGCGGGGCTGGCTGGTCATCGAGCGCAGCCGCAGCGCGAAGAACTCACGCGACGTGAAGGGCAACTTCGGCGCGAACACGCGGTATCTGAAGAAGGTTTTCCAAGGCGTATGAGAACGGAACTCGCAGATTGGGGACAACAGTGGACAAAGACGGCGTGCCTCTTGGCCGTTATGATTTCACTGGCCGCACACCAGGGCACCGCTGCGCCAACTCCCGTCGAGCAATGGGGCGTGTTCGAGGCTTCCTTCAAAGGCCCAGCCGCTGGCAATCCCTTCACCGAGGTCCACCTCACCGCGCGCTTTTACCAAGACGACTTCGCGCGCGAGGTCGCGGGCTTTTACGACGGTGAGCACAACTACCGCGTGCGCTTTATGCCGGAGCGCGCAGGCACATGGCGCTTCGTCACCGACAGCAGCGTGAAGGAACTCGATGGCAAGAAGGGTGAGTTCACCGCGACCACGCCCAGCGCGAACAACCACGGCCCCGTGCGCGTGACGAATGACTTCCACTTCGCCTACGCGGACGGCACGCCGTTCCGGCAAATCGGCACGACGTGCTACGCGTGGACGCATCAGCCGGCGGCGCTCCAGGAGCAGACGCTCAAGACGCTCGCGGGCGCGCCGTTCAACAAGCTGCGGATGTGCATTTTCCCGAAGCGCTACAACTGGAGCACGAACGAGCCGCCGCTGTATCCGTTCACCGGCACGCCGCCGCGCGACTGGGACACGACGCGTTTCAACCCGGCGTTCTTCCACCACTTGGAGCGGCGCATCCTCGACTTGCAACGGCTTGGCATCGAGGCGGACGTGATTCTCTTTCACCCTTACGACGAGGGCCATTGGGGCTTCGACCGCATGACGGCGCAGGCGGACGACCGCTTCCTCCGCTACGTCGTGGCGCGGCTCGCGGCGTTTCGGAACGTCTGGTGGTCGCTCGCGAATGAGTGGGATTTCATGAAGGAGAAGCGCGAGGAGGACTTCGAGCGCTTCGGGCAAATCGTGGCGGTGGCGGACCCGCACCGGCATCTGCTCTCGATTCACAATGGCAAGCGGATGCCGAACCACACGCGCCCGTGGCTCACGCACGCGAGCATCCAGAACGGTTCGGCGGTCGAGGACGCGGCGCGCGCGGTGATGTATCGCGACGCGTTCCGCAAGCCGGTGGTCTATGACGAGGTGAAATACGAGGGCAACCTGCCGAAGCGCTGGGGCAATCTCAGCGCGGAGGAGATGGTGCAGCGATTCTGGCAGGGGACGGTCGCGGGCACCTACGTCGGCCACGGCGAGACGTATCTGCATCCGCAGAATTTGATTTGGTGGGCGACGGGCGGCGAGTTGCACGGACAAAGTCCCGCGCGGTTGGCCTTCCTCCGCAAGGTGCTCGACGCGTCGCCGCCCGAGGGAATCGAGCCGATAGACAAGTGGCAGAACCCGACCTACGGCGGGCAGTCCGGCCGCTTCTACCTCGTCTATCTCGGCAAGGCCGCGCCGAGGTCCTGGGAGTTCAAGCTGCCCAAGCCACCGCAGGGCAAAGCCAACGCGCTCGAAGACGGCATGAAGTTCCGCGCCGAGGTGCTCGACACCTGGAGCATGACCATCACGCCGGTGCCCGGTGACTTCACGCTGAAGCGGGTGAACGAATACTTCTGGGCGGATGAGAACGGCCGCAGCATCCCGCTGCCGGGCAAACCGTGGCAGGCGCTGCGCATCAAGCGAGTTGAGCCGTGAAGATGCGTGAACACAATGTTATGAAGTGCGGCGTCAGAGCGCAGCGCCGACGGCGCTTTTCCGCGATGAACGAGGTCGCGAGACAAACCCATTCCGCACCGGCCGCCTCGGGTCAAATTCTCCGCTGCAATCACGCCGAAAGCGGCGTCGCCGCTGCGCTCTGCCACCGCACTCCATATCGCGCTGCGTGCCTCGTAGCGCTGTGGGTTTGCCTCGTAGCGGGTCAGATTCTTGCCGCGCCGGCCCCGCTGCTCGACACAGCCCGCAGTCCGCACGCGAAGCTCCAGCCTGCGTCGCTCGACGAGGTGCGGTGGACTGAGGGTTTCTGGGCGCAGCGGTTCGAGTCGTGCCGCGCGCAGATGCTGCCGGCGATGTGGGAGCTGATGAGCGGCACGAACCGCTCGCACTACTTGGAAAACTTCCGCATCGCCGCCGCACTCGCCGAGGGCCGCCCGCGCGGTGCGCCGTTCAACGACGGGGATTTTTACAAGCTGCTCGAAGCCTCGTGCGCATCGCTCGCCGTCGCGCCCGACCGCGAGTTGGAGCAGCGCGTCGAGGAGGCCATCGCGGTCATCGCGAAGGCGCAGCGGGCGGATGGCTACTTGCACACACCCGTGTTCATTCGCGCGCGGCAGGGCGACACGAACGCCGTCGCGTTCCGCGACCGGAACAACTTCGAGATGTATAACTTCGGCCACTTGATGACCGCCGCGTGCGTACATCAGCGGGTCACGGGCCGCACGAACTTCCTCGGCGTCGCGCGACGGGCGGCGGACTTCCTCGATGCCACGTTTCGTGGCGCGTCGCCGGAGGTCGCGCGCAGCAGCGTCTGCCCGTCGCACTACATGGGGATGGTGGAACTCTTTCGCGCCACGCGGGAGCCGCGTTATCTCGCGCTGGCGCAGAAGTTCTTCGCGCTGCGGAGCCAAATCACCGACGGCGGCGACGACAACCAAGACCGCATCCCCTTCGCACAGCAGACCAACGCCGTGGGCCACGCGGTGCGTGCGAACTATCTCTTCGCCGGCGCGGCGGACCTTTATATGGAGACGGGCGACCCCGCGCTCTGGCGCACGCTCGGCGCGGTCTGGACGAACGTCGTGACCCGCAAGCTCTACCTCACCGGCGCGTGCGGCGCGCTTTACGACGGCGCATCGCCGGACGGTTCGCGCGACCAGAAGTCCATCACGCGCACGCACCAGGCGTATGGCCGCGACTTCCAGCTTCCGAACACGACGGCGCACGCGGAGACCTGCGCGAACATCGGCAACGTGCTGTGGAACTGGCGGATGTTCCTCGCGACCGGCGAGGCGCGCTTCGTGGATGTGCTGGAACTCTCGCTCTACAACTCCGTGCTCTCCGGCGTCGGGTTGGCCGGGACGAATTACTTCTACACCAACCCGCTGCGCGTCACCGAGCCGATGCCGGTCGCGCTGCGCTGGTCGCGGCAGCGCGTGCCGTTCGTCAGCTCGTTCTGCTGCCCGCCGAACGTGGTGCGGATGGTCGCGGAGGTGAACGGGCTGGCTTACGCGAAGTCGTCGGGCGCGCTGTGGGTGAACTTGTATGGCGGGAGCGAGTGGCGGACGGAGGTCGCACCGGGCGTGTTCGTGAAGCTCGCGCAGGAGACGGCTTATCCGTGGAACGGGCGCGTGCGGCTGGCGGTGTCGCCGAGCAAGGCGGCGGAGTTTTCGGTGAAGCTGCGCATCCCCGGCTGGGCAAAGAGCGCGACGATTCGCGTGAACAACCTGCCGCTCGCCGACGCGCCACAACCCGGCACTTACTTCACGCTGCACCGCTCGTGGCAGCCGGGTGATGTGGTGGATTTGGATTTCCCGATGCCCGCCGTGTTGGTGGAGGCGAACCCGCTCGTCGAGGAGACGTTGAACCAAGTCGCCGTCAAACGCGGGCCGGTGGTGTATTGCGTCGAGTCGGCGGACTTGAAGGGCGCGCGGGTGACGGAGCTGGCGCTGGCGGCGAACACGGACTTGGTCGCGCGCTTTGACCAACGGCTGCTCGGCGGCGTGGCGGTGGTGGATGCGTTGTTGACCGTGCGCTCCTCGGGCGACTGGGATGGAAAACTTTTCCGCGAGCTGACGCCTCGGGTGAGCAAGCCGGTGAAGGTGCAGTTCGTCCCATACTTTACTTGGGCCAATCGCGGCACGGGAGAAATGAGTGTGTGGCTGCCGGTGGAGACCAAGTGATGAGAACCATGTTCGACAAACTCAACCAACGCACGGATGCCGCCGTAGCGCAGACTTCTAAGTCTGCTGTCTCGCGGGTTTCCCAACCTGCTGGCCGTTCGGCAACCAAGAGCGCACCAGCTTGGACCACGCGTCGAAAGTTCGTAGCGCATGCCGATTTGGAAATCGGCGATACAGCAGCTTTGGAAACCTGCGCTACGGCCGAAGTGCACCACTGGGGCACGGGCGGCGGACGTGAGCGTCCGCGCTCCATTGGGTGCTCGGGTTGGCTCGTGTGCTGGCTCGCGGTGCTTTGGCTGACGCCGGTTTTCGCCGCTGAGAAGAAATCTTCCAAGCCGGACACCGAGGCGGAATACACGGCGAAGCTGGAGGTGCGCGCGGGAGACATTCTGACCGCGCTCGACTTGCAGGACGCGGGGAAAGCCGCGCGCGTGCGTGGCCTCGTCATCGCGCAGTATCGCGCGCTGCGCGACTGGCACGATGGGTTCGATGCGAAACTCAAGGGCGCGGGCGACGAGGAGGCGCGGGGGCTTCGCGCGTCGTTGAAGGAGTTGCACGGCAAGTTCATCGCGGGCTTGGCGGTCGAACTGACGGCGGCGCAGATCGAGCGCGTGAAGGACCGGATGACTTACGACAAGGTGCGGGTGACTTACGATGGCTACGTGGAGATGTTGCCGCAACTCACCGCGCCGCAGCGGGCGCGCGTAATGGAGTTACTCAAGGAGGCGCGCGAGGAGGCGATGGACGGCGGGAGCAGCGATGAGAAGACGGCGATTTTTGGGCGCTACAAGGGCAGGATAAACAACTTCCTCTCGGCCGATGGCTACGATTTGAAGCAGGCGGGGAAGGACTGGGCGGAGCGGCGGAAGCTGAAGGAGGGAAAGAAGTAACCGAATCATGAAGGCTTTGTTGATTTCACCAGCGCGCCCGCACGGCGACTTATGGAGTGCGGTGGCAGAGCGCAGCGGCGACACCACTTTCTGCGAGGAGAGACCACGCATGACAACCGGTCTCAAATTCCGCGTCGGACGCCACGGGTGTTCCCGCCGTCCTTGTGACGCCGAAAGCGGCGTCGCCGCTGCGCTCTGCCGCCGCACTCCATATGGCGTCGGGGGTTTCCTCGCGGCCTTGGCGATGCTGATGGCGCTGTCGGGGGCTGCGGCCGTGAAAGTGGATTTCAATGCGGCAGATGACCGGAAGGACGGGCTGACGCGGGGCTGGGAGAACTGGCCGGTGCCGAATGGGGTGTGGAGCACGCGGGAGTTGGGCGGCGTCACGGTCACGGTGCGCGGGGTGGGCGGGGCGCTGCGGACGGAGGTGTGGCGTCCGGGTATCGCGGCGGGCGCGACGCTCTCGGCGGACGGGGTCGTGGTGCGGGAAGCGGGCCGCGTGGCCGTGGAGATTTCGTTCGTGGGCTTAACGCCAGGGCGGCACTCGCTGGTGACGTGGCACAACTGGCTTTCGGATAAATCTGGGCCGGTGCCGTGTGAGCTGTCGGTGGGTGGGAAGGTCGGCGCGCGCGGGGTGATGCCAGCGGCGGGCGCGACGAATGACTTCGACGCGGCGAGCGCGTTCGTGGAGTTCACGGCCACGGCGGGCAAGGCGGTCGTGGTGCGCGTGGCGGCGGAGGGCGCGGTGGTGTTGAATGGTTTCGAGCTGGACACGGCGAATCCGGCGGTGCGCGCGAGTCGGCCAACGCCCGCGAATTACAACGGGCACGCGGTGGAGAACGCGCCGCTGACGTGGCAGCCGGGGCGCGGGGCGGCGGGGCATTTAGTTTTCCTCGGCACGGACTCGAACGCGGTGGCGCAGGCGACGGAAAAGGCAGCGGAGTTTCGCGGGCGGGTGACGGAGGCGCGGTTTGAGACGAAAGGCGCGCGGCCGCCTACGTCCGCCGCCGCTGACTCGACGAAGCAGGCTGCTGCGGACGTGGGCGTCCGCGCTCCTTCGCACCACAAGACTAACTTCTGGCGCGTGGATGAAGTGGACGCGCAGGGCGGCGTGACGCGCGGTGAGGTGTGGCAGTTCCGTCCTCGGCATCTGGCGTTTCCGGCGGCGGAGGGCTACGGGCGGTTCGCGGTGGGCGGGCGCGGCGGGCGGGTGATTGAAGTCACGAACTTGGATGACAGCGGGCCGGGCAGTTTGCGCGCGGCGGTGGAGGCGGAGGGGCCGAGAACCGTTGTGTTCAATGTCTCCGGCCTCATCACGTTGGAGTCGAAGCTCGTGGTGAAAAACTCCTTCCTCACCCTCGCGGGGCAGACGGCACCGGGTCGCGGCATCTGCGTGCGGAAGTTCAATCTCGGCATGATGGGTGCGAGCGATGTCATCATCCGGCACCTGCGCGTGCGCCCCGGCAACCTCGCCGGGTTGACGCTGGACGGCATGGGCATGGCGTCGAGCGACCACTGCATCATTGACCATTGCTCGATAAGCTGGACGCAGGACGAGGCGTTCAGCTCGCGCGGCGCGCGGAACATCACGCTCCAGCGCACGCTCATCTCTGAGGCGCTCAACGCGGCGGGGCACAAGAAGTATCCGCCCGGCACGCAGCACGGCTACGCGGCGAGCATCGGCGGGAACGTCGGGAGCTTTCATCACAACTTGCTCGCGCATAACGCGGGCAGAAACTGGAGCCTGGCGGGCGGCATTGACCCCGCGAACCGGCACATC
>SIBB01000205.1 GCA_009695395.1 Pedosphaera sp.
TGGTAGGGCAGGTCGGTGAAGACGGGGTTCAGCCCCTCGATCAACGCAGCGGCGCGCGCGAAGTCCCCCGTCTCCGCGAGCGCGTGGGCCTGCTTGAGTATCTCGGCCTGCTCGGCGTGCAGTTCCAGAAGTGCCACGCACGTGGCACGCACGGTCTCCAGATGCTCGACCACCTCGGCGTGCAGCGGGCCATCGCCGTTGGTGAACTGGCATCGCGCGGCGCGCTCCGGCTGCAGCAGCGGCGACTTCGCCCGCGCCAGCTTGCAGAAGGCAATCAGGTCGGGCGCGATGTCCACGCCGTCTTCCTCCACGGACAAATCCTTGTTTAGAAATCCCGACGCCAGCTGGTGCTGCTGCTCAACGAGCGATCCGAAAGCCGCGTCCGCCGCCGCGTGGCACTCGCCGACCTGCTCGCGGGTGAGGGAATGCTTCTTCGCCTCGAGGACCTCCCTGCCCAGCGCGAGCTGCTCCTGCACAAACCCCGCGACTGGCTCCAGCACTTGCTCAAGCCGGTCAATCTCACCGCGCACGAACAACTCCGGCTCCTGCGGGATGTCCCCCGTGGCGCGGTGCGTGCCGAGGTATTCCGCCAGCTCCATCTGGAACTGCCGGTAGGCGAACATGTCCGCCGTGTCAGTGAACGACCGGCTGGCCTCGCGCAGGTTCGCGGCGGTGGCCTGAAGCACGGCCAGTTTGCGGGTGAGAGCGAGGTTCATCCGAATTGGCGTTTGAGTTGATGCAGCAGCGCGGTGGCCTCCGCCAAATCCTCGCGCGACTTGTGGACCAGTTGCTCCCGCGCAAGGCGATCCACCAGTTGCGCTTCCCCGAGGGCCATGCTCGCGTGCTCCAACGCCTGCCGCTGCCGCTCGCCCGTCTGGCGCTCCTCCTCCCAGTTCAGCAGCGTGCGCAACTGCTGCTGCTGGACGATGAGCATCCACGCCAGCAGCACCAGCACGAAGCCGCCGAACACGACGGCAAGCGCGCCGGCATTGCGGTTGAGGTGATCAACGATTGCGAACATGGGTCAGGACTCCAACAACCAATACGCCGCCACGCAGGCCGGGACAACCTCCAATTCCGACTCAGGCCGAATTCCGGAGTTCAGCCGCGAAAGGGCGCAGAGAACACAAAGGAGCCGAGATCAGAATAATGGGGACGGAACTAGTCCCATCCGGAAAGTTTACCTGCCAGAAACTTTTCTTTGCGCTCTTTGCGCCCTTTCGTGGCTATTCCTTTTCGGACTTCGGGCTCAGTGGTTGAACAGAAATTCCTTGCTGCTGAGGAGGCTCCAATACAGATCTTCGAGGGCAGCGCGGCGCTCCGGTTCGCCGGCGTCGGCGAGGAGTTTCAGGGAACGCGCCTTCTCCGTGGCCGTCGGCGGGCGGGACAAGGTGCTGAGGAAGGCTTCGTCCAAAATCTCTTCGTTGCTCTTCTTCGCGGCGAGGAGCTGGGCGATGCGGTTGTCCTTCGTGGCGAGCTTCGCGTTGATGGTGTCACCGTTCGCAATGTGGAGGGCTTGCGCCAGACTCGGCTCCTCGGTGCGCTCGCATTCGCAGGTCTGGAGGCGGTCGGCGCGACCGAAGGTTTTCAGGAAGTAGCTGGCGATGTTTGAGTCGGGGAGCTGGAAGGCGCGGAGGTTCACCGGGTAGCGGTCGCCGAGGCCGCGGTTGGCGTTGCGGAGGTCGCGACGGAACTCGGTAGGGACGCCGGTGACTTGCGAGAAGGCGTCGAGCATCGCCTCGGCCATGAGGCGGCGTGTGTAGTAGCGCGAGTAGAAGCGCGCGTCGGCGGCGTTGCCGGGGAGGGACTCGCTGCCGCGCTGGTAGGTCTCGGACTGGAGGATGGCGCGCATGAGGGCCTTCAGGTCGTAGCGCTGGTCGGCTAGGAACTTGGCGAGGGCGGAGAGGAGCTTCTCGTTGCTGGAGGGGTTCGTGACGCGAAGGTCGTCCACAGCTTCCACGAGGCCCACGCCCATGAAGTTCGCCCAGACGCGGTTTGCGATCGAGCGGGTGAAGTAAGGGTTCTCTCGCGCGGTCAGCCATGCGGCGAGCGCGTCCCGGCGGTCGCCGGGCGCGTCGAGCGCGATCGGCTTGCCATCGAGCGGGCGCGGCGGGAGTGGCTTGCCGGACAGCAGCGCGGGCACGTCGCCCGAGGCGGCAGCAAAGATGATCTTGTCGCCGTCACCGCCGGGGCCGTTCTTCGTGCGGACGCGGGCGAAGAGGTTGGCGAACTCGTAATACTGGTCGTTGGTCCACTTCTCGAGAGGATGGTTGTGGCACTTGGCGCAGTTGATGGCCAAGCCCATGAAGGCAACGGTGGTCGTCTCGGCCATGAGCGTCGGGTCGTCGTGGAGGACGAAGTAGTTGGCCGCACCGTTGTCGAGCGTGCTGCCCTTCGCGGTCACGAGTTGCCGCACGAACTCGTCCCACGGCGTGTTCGCCTCCACGTGGCCTCGAATCCACTGGTAGTAACTCCACATCGCGGGCTGCGGGAGCTTCGCGCCATTGACCAGCAGCAGGTCGCTCCACTTGTAGCTCCAGTAGTCCACGAACTCCGGCCGCGCGAGCAGGCGCTCGATGAGTTCGTCACGCTTCTTCGGCGAAGTATCGGCGAGAAACGCCCGGACCTCCGCCGCGCTGGGCAGTGTGCCGATGGTGTCGAGGAACGCACGACGAATGAACTCCGAGTCAGAGCAGCGCGGCGAAGGCGGCACGTTGAGCGCCTTCAACTTCTCGTTCACCAGCTCATCAATGAAGTTGCGCTTCGGGGCCTTGGTGAAGGTCGCGGAAGCCAGCTTGTTGTCGAACGGCACCGTGACGGTCGCGAGCGCGAGGCGGCTGAGGAACCACGCAGAAATCGCGCCTTCGCCCCGGCCCATCACGGTGACGAGGCCGTCGTCGCTGACCACGCAGACGGCGTTGTTCGCGCTGGTGAACTTCGCGTAGCGCGTCACGTCGCGGGACTCGCCATTCGAGAAGGTCGCGCGCACGAGGAGCTGCTGCGGGACGCCGGGCTTGAGGGTCACTTGCTCAGGGAGCACTTCGATCTTCGTGATGCGTGCGTCGCCGGGCTGCGGGGCAGGGGTGCCGTTCGCAATCCACTCGGAGAGGATGCGGTAGTCGAGCGAGTTGGTGGTGAAGCGCTCGCCGCCTTTGTGCGGGACGGCGGTGGTGGGCTTGATGAGCAGGAGGCTGTGCGCCGGCTCCGCGACCGTGACGCGCCGGCCGAGTGCCGAACGCGTGATGGCGCGATGGTCGCCGTCCACGTCGTAGCCGCGCAGGGAGAGCTTGAAGCCGCCCTGGCCACCTGCCGCGCCGTGGCACGCGCCGGCGTTGCAGCCGGTCTTGGTGAGCACGGGCTGGAGGTGATTGCGGAAGCTCCACTCGAACGGTTTCTCCATGTTCACCACGCGCACCTCGGCCTTCGCGGAGCTGCGCGCGGACTTGCCCGTGACCGTGGCGGTGCCATTGCCCACGGCGATGGCGAGGCCGTCCTCGATGCGGACGACCTTGGGATTGCTGGAGGTGAAAGTGACGTTGTTCGTGATCTGCCCGAGCAAGGTCTTGCCCTCGGCGAGTTCGAGCACAAGCCGCTGCTCGGCAGCGGGACCATCGAGGGTGAACTTGGCGGGGAGCAGTGTGAGCGACTCGGCGCGGGCGGTGGAAACGGTGATGGCCAAGAGGCCGATTATCAAAGTGGCCGCACCAAAATTCCGCGACCTGAATGTCCAACGCGCGCCCGGGGTTCGCACCGCCCGCCCCAAGGGGGCGAATGAAGGTAGCCGGTGGGCAGGCTTCCCCAGCGGGCGCACCCACCGGAACGCCATCCCGAAAATGGTCGCGCCCCGGAGGGGCGCATGAACCTCACCAAAGATACCGTTCGTCATAATCGGCTCCCGCGAGTTTGAGCAGTTCCACATACTCTTCCTGAAAGGTTTTGTGGCGGTGGTGTTCCGCCTGATGTTCGACGTAATGCGGCACTTTTTCAATTTGGCTTGGGCTTACCGTGAACGCACCATACCCCTGCTGCCATTCAAAATCCGCGACGCCCAATTCCCGGCGAACCCATTCGGACGACTCGCCTTTCAGCACGCGCACGAAGTCCGCATCGTTGTTTGAGCCATCCGTTCAGAACAACTCCTTCACCTCGCGCACGCCGAAGTCCACCAGCGCGAACGGCCTGCCTTGCGGCCCCGGCAGGTGCGTGTCGAGGTCGAGGCCGAGGCTCTTGTAGATGGTGGCGATGACTTCGCCAGAGTTCCCGCTTGCCCCAGGATTGAATCGGCTTACTTTGCCCGCATGGCTGCTGCTGAAATGATTGAGGAAATCCGCCGGCTCCCGGCGGCGGAGTCGGCGCGTTTGCTGGACTGGCTCTTCTCGGATGAGCGCGAGCTGAACCAGTTGCTGGCCGCCTTTGACCGGCTGCCCCGTGCGGCCCGCCTGACCGAGGAGGAAATCCTCGCCCTGCCGCGTGCGCATCCTGCTGGACACTAACGTCTGGCTCGCCATCCTCACCACGGATGGCCAGTGTCGCCGGGGGTGGCGGGCCGCGCGCAGTGGCAGCCAAGTCTTCGCTTCCCCACAAGTGCTCGGCGAGCTGGAGGACAAGCTGCGGCTCAAGTTCGGCTTTTCTGCCCGCCATGCGCGCCTGCTCACGCACTTCGTGCGTCGGCAATCCACGCTGGTCGAGCCCGCCCTTCCGCTCCCAACGGTCTGCCGCGACGGGGCCGACAATGGCATTCTCGCCGCCGCGCTGGCGGGCCGCTGCGAGCTGCTCGTCACCGGCGACCAGGATTTGCTCGTGCTCGAGGAATTCCAAGGAATGCACATCGTCACGCCAGCGGAGTTTGCAAAGCGGGTCATGGTCGGGTGAGTGAAGAGTTCAACACGCCGCCGCTTCATCTCAAAACAACTCCTTCACCTCGCGCACGCCGAAGTCCACCAGCGCGAACGGCCTGCCTTGCGGCCCCGGCAGGTGCGTGTCGAGGTCGAGGCCGAGGCTCTTGTAGATGGTGGCGACGACTTCGCCGGGGTTCACGGGGCGCTCGGCGGGATACGCGCCGATGTCGTCGCTGCGGCCCACGACGCGGCCGCCTTTCACGCCGCCGCCTGCGAAATAGACTGTCCAGCAGTTCGGCCAGTGGTCGCGGCCACCGGCGGGGTTGATGCGTGGGGTGCGGCCGAACTCGGCGAGGTTGCAGACCATCGTGCTGCCCAGCAGGCCGCGCTGCGCGAGGTCTTCGATGAGGGCGCTGTAGCCTTGGTCATACATCGGCGCGACGATGTCCCGCATGCCCGCGATGCTCGTGAAGGGCTTCGAGCCGTGGATGTCCCAGGTGATTTCGCCGAAGACGGTGAGGAAGGTGTTCACGGTCACGAAGCGCACGCCGCGCTCGACGAGTCGTCGCGCCAGCAGGCAGCACTGGCCGAAGCGCGTCATGCCGTAGCGCTCGCGGACTTTGAGCGGCTCCTTGCTCAAGTCGAAGGCGTCGCGCGCCTGCTCGCTGGTCATCAGGCGGTAGGCGGCGGCGAAGTTCGCATCCATCAGCTTCGCGGCTTCGCTCGCCTCGAACTTCTTCACGGTGTCGTCCACGACTTGGCGCAACTCGCGCCGCCGCGCTAGCCGGGCTTCGCCGATTTCCTTGGGCGGCAGGAGGTCGGGCACCTTGAACTCCTTCTGCGACGGGTCGGCATTCAGCACGAAGGGGTCGTAGGATTTGCCGAGGAAGCCCGCGTCCTGTCCGTGCGGCATGTTGCCGCCGGTCGGGCCCATCGGCTCGGGGAGGATGACGTGCGCAGGCAAATCGCTGCGCCGGCCTTTGAGAAACTCCAGCGCGCAGCCCGCGTGCGGCGTGATGATGCCGCCGGTGAAGAGCCGGCCCGTCTGCATCATCTGGTGGCCGGTGTCGTGGACCGCCGCCGCCGTGTGATAGACCGAGCGAACGAGGGAGAAGTGGTCGGCGACCTTCGCGTGGCCGGGGAGAATCTCGGAGAGCTGGAAATCACCCTTGGTCGAGATGGCCTTGAACGGCCCGCGAATCTCGCTGGGCGCGTCGGGCTTCATGTCGAAGAGGTCGAGCTGGCTGGGCGCGCCGAGGTTGAAGATCATGATGACCGACTTCTCGTTGCTGCCGCCCGCAACCTTGCCGGCGGCCTGCGCGGCCGAGTAATCCGCCATCGTGAGGCCGAGTGCGCCGAGCGTGCCGACCTGGAGGAAGTCGCGGCGGGTGATGCCGTCGCAGGTGGTGATGGAGCCGGGTCCGGTGACGTTGAGCATAGGTCAGAAAGTTTATGCCAGTGGTTTTGGCGGTGCTTGCAGGAAGCTAATTCACGCCCCTTTGAGCTGCCATGAAAAACTCCCGCCGGTGAGGACTGCTAGCCAGAGGGCGTCAGCGTTCGGCGCTGACAGGTTCAGTGCCGAGGAAATCCACCTTCGCGCTCAACTCCGGCGTGAGGAACCGGTCGGGCTTCTGGGCCGGCGTGGTTCTCTCACGTTTGCGCTTCCCCGCCTGCTCCCACTTGATTTTCCGCGCCGATGCGCATACTGTGGTTCAGCACCCATGAAAAACATGTTCCGCCTCGCGCTCGCCTCGGTTCTTCTCGCTTTCAGCCTCACGACGCTCTCTGCCCAGCAGGCGAAGACCGCCCTGGAGAAACCCGCGGACG
>SIBB01000206.1 GCA_009695395.1 Pedosphaera sp.
GGTGCTGGTCATGCCGCCACCGTGGCGGGTGTGATAGGGGTATTGAAACACCCCGCCGGCGGCGGTGTTCCAAGTTAGCCGGACCGGATTGTCCAACCCGCCAGCCTGCGTGTCGATGAGGCCGCCGTTCCCCTTCTCGATGTGCGTCCAGTAAATGCCGGGGGTGTTCATCTGCGAGGCGCGCAAGGCGAACGCGGCGGCGGCGGCGGACGAGGTGTCACGAAACAGATGGCGGTTGGCGAGGAAGTTTTGGACATAGGGGAAACCGTAGGTGGCGGTGTCCTTCTCGGCGGGACACCGGTAAATCTTCGGCTCGTTGGTAGTGGCCCCGATGTAGCGCATCAAGAGCATGGACCAGCAGGTGGGGTCCAGAAACGTGGCCGCACTGGTCGCCCGGTTGCCAAAGGGGAACTTGTCGTCGTAGTCGCCCACGTAGAGCATCGTGCCCAAGCCAAGCTGCCGGTTGTTGTTCATGCACTTGGTCTGAAGACTCTTCGCCTTGGCCTTGCTCAGCGCGGGCAGAAGCATTCCTGCGAGGATCGCAATGATAGCGATGACTACGAGCAGTTCGATGAGGGTGAACGCTGTAGCTGCGGGATCGAAGCCACGGGCGGGCGTGGGAACTTTCATAGTGTGCAGCTATGGACGGGTCGTAACTGGGCGCGATTCGCTGTCTTTCGCGCCCGCCCGCGATGGGCGCGTGCCAAACCGCTTGCCGCGCAAAACTCCCTCCGCTACAAACGCGTCCTCTTTGCGCGGTCCGCCGCGCGACACAACTAAAAAACTTTCAACTCTCAACTCCCCCATGCCCTACACCACCTGCACCGTCCCCACCGGCGGCAAAATCACCATCACCAACGGTAAACTTAATGTCCCCCCCAACCCCATCATCCCCTTCATCCGGGGCGACGGCACCGGCCCCGACATCTGGGCCGCGTCCGTGCGCGTGATGGATGCCGCCGTGGAGAAGGCTTACGCCGGTCAGCGCAAGATCGCGTGGATGGAAGTCTTCGCGGGCGAGACCGCCTTCAAGCAGTTCAACAACTGGCTGCCCGACGACACCGTGGAGGCCTTCCGCGAATTCCTCGTCGGCATCAAAGGCCCCCTCACCACGCCCGTCGGCGGCGGTATCCGCTCGCTGAATGTCGCGCTGCGCCAGATGCTCGACCTCTACGTTTGCCTCCGCCCCGTGCAGTATTTCACCGGCGTCCCCAGTCCCGTGAAGCGCCCCGAACTCGTGGACATGACCATCTTCCGCGAGAACACCGAGGACATCTACGCGGGCATCGAGTTCGCCGCCGGCTCGCCCGAGGCCGCGAAGGTGCTGGCGTTCCTCGAACAGGAATTCCCGAAGGACTTCAAAAAAATCCGCTTCGGCACGCAGCAGGCCGGCATTGACTACATGAAGCTCGCCGCGCCTGACCACTCGCCCAAGAGCGCCGAGGTCTGCGTCGGCGTCGGCATCAAGCCCGTCTCGGCGATGGGCACGATTCGCTTGATGAAGGCCGCGGTAGACTACGCCCTGCGCTTCAAGCGCAAGAGCGTCACCATCGTGCACAAGGGCAACATCATGAAATTCACCGAGGGCGCCTTCCGCGACTGGGCCTACAACGCCTCCGAGCGCATCTACGGCGACAAGGTTTACACCTGGTCGAAATGGGAACGCACCAAGAAGGAAAAGGGCGAGGAAGCCGCCAACGCCGAGCAGAAGGCCGCGCTCGCCGGCGGCGCCATCCTCATCAAGGACGCCATCGCGGACATCGCGCTCCAGCAGGTGCTCACTCGCCCGACGGACTTCGATGTCATCGCCACGCTCAATCTCAACGGTGATTACCTCAGTGATGCCCTCGCCGCGCAGGTCGGTGGCATCGGCATCGCGCCCGGCGGCAACATCAACTACGTCACCGGCCACGCCATCTTCGAGGCCACGCACGGCACCGCGCCCAAGTATGCCGGCAAAGACCAGGTCAACCCCGGCTCCGTCGTCCTCTCCGGCGAGATGATGCTGCGCCACCTCGGCTGGACCGAAGCCGCCGACCTCATCCTCAAAGGCCTCAACGGCGCGATCGCCAGCAAGCGCGTCACCTACGACTTCGCCCGCCAGATGGACGGCGCGACCGAGATCAAATGCTCCGCCTTCGGCGACAACATGATCGCGCACATGTAGGCGCAGCGGGCGGGGCAATTCCCCGGGAAAACGGGTGGCAAGAAACGAGGGGCCACCTCGCGCGCCTTCGCCCCTCCTCCGAGGAAGGTAGGCGCGCTGCGCGGTGAAGTCGGTGACGCTGGTCTGAGCGTGGGGGACACGGAAGTTGAGAGTTGAGGGTGAGGGAAGGTGCTGGGTTCGTCCGCTCCGCACTTTTTCTTTTTGCCGTTCGCCTTTCACATCCCCCCCCTGCCCCACCTCAGATTCTCTGCTGGCTTGCCTTCGGCGTAGCGAGTTTGCAATCTTTCGAGACTTAACCGCCCTGAACCGTTTCTCAAACGCGAATGAAAACTACCATCGAAGGCGCGCCGTCGTTCGCCTACCTGCACGTTGACCTCGACCCCGGCGAGAGCGTCATCGCCGAGTCGGATGCCATGTCCAGCATGGCGGCGGACCTCGGGATGCAGGCGAAGCTCAACGGCGGCTTCTTTTCCGGCCTGGCCAAGAAATTTCTCGCCGGCGAGTCGCTTTTTGTGAACGTCTTCACGAATGCCGCCGCCGGCCCGCGTCGCGTGACGCTCGTGCAGGGCACCCCCGGCAACATGCGGGAGGTGCAGCTCAACGGCACGACGCTGTGTCTCCAGCCCGGCGCTTACGTCGCGTCCACACCCGGTCTCAAGCTCGCCCTGCGCTGGGCGGGCTTGGTCAGCGGCATCGCGCGTGAGGGTTTTTTCAAGCTCACCGTCACCGGCACCGGCACGCTCTGGTATGGCGCGTATGGCGAGATGCTCGAGCGGCAGGTGGAGGGCGAATACATCGTGGACACCAGCCACCTCGTCGCCTACGAGCCGCAGATGAAGCTCAAGCTGCAACTGGCCGGCGGCATCTTCTCCAGTCTCTTCGGCGGCGAGGGCTTCGTCACGCGCGTCGAGGGCAAGGGGAAGATTGTCATTCAAACGCGCAGCCTCAGCGGCCTTGCGAGCTGGCTCAACCCCCGCATTTAACATGGACATTCAACTCCTCTCCCGCCCCGGCAACGCCGCCGCGCGCGTCGTGCTCTCGCCCGGCGAGCATCTCACCACGGAATCGGGCGCGATGATTGCGATGAGCGACTCGCTCGAGCTCACCACGAGCACGCACAAGCGCGGCTCCGGTTCGCTCTTCGCCGCCGCCAAGCGCTTCCTCGCGGGCGAGTCGCTGTTCCTGAACCATTACTCCGCCAGCTACGCCAGCGGCGAAGTCTTCCTCGCCGCCACGCTCCCCGGCGACATGCTGCGCTACGATTTGCGGGGCGAAAACCTCATCGTGCAGTCCGGCTCGTTCGTCGCGTGCGAGAGCAGCGTCAACGTCAACCTCGGCTGGCAGGGATTTAAGTCGTTCTTCTCGGGCGAGAGCGCCTTCTGGCTGCAAATCAGCGGCACCGGCCCGGTCATCATCTCCAGCTTCGGGGCGATTTATCCCATCGAGGTGGATGGCGACTACATCGTGGACACTGGGCATATCGTCGCGTTCCAGGAGACGCTGAACTTCAGCATCACCAAGGCCGGCGGAAGCTGGATGACCGCCATCCTCGGTGGCGAGGGCTTGGTCTGCCGCTTCTCCGGTCGCGGCACGGTCTGGTGCCAGAGCCACAACGCAAAGGGCTTCGGCATGGAGCTGGGCCCCGAACTGAAGCCGCGCTGAACCGACCTCCACTCGAACCACTCCATGCAAATCCACATCTCCCGCACCGGCGTTTCGGAAGGCCCGTTCCCCGTCGAGCAAGTCCGCCGGATGCTCGCGTCCGGCGAACTCAAGCCCACCGACCATGTCTTCCACGAAGGCCTCACCCAGTGGGTCACGGCCGCGCAATCGCCCGCGCTCGCCGTCGCCGGCGGACCGCCCCCTCTTCCCAAAGCCGGCCCGCCGCCGCTGCGTGCCGCCGCCGCTGGCCTGCTCACCGCCGGTTACAGCACGGACCCGCGCCGCGAGTTCGACTACTTGATTGAAGGCCGCCCCGACTTCGCCTTCCTCACCGTGCAAGTCCCCGCGAACCAGACCGTCAAGGTCGAAGCCTCCGCGATGGCGACGATGGACACGAACATGGAGATGAAGACCAAGATGCGCGGCGGCCTCTCGCGCCTGCTCACGGGCGAGAGCATTTTCGTCAACGAGTTCACCGCCGCGAACGCGCCCGGCAGCATCGGCATCGCGCCCGGCGCGCCCGGCGATTTGGAGCACGTCTATCTCGACGGCGATACGATTTACTTGCAGAGCAGCGGCTTCGTCGCCAGCGGCATGGGCGTGACGCTCGACAGCAAATGGCAGGGCTTGAAAGGCTTCTTCTCCGGCGAAAGCCTTTTCCTCATCAAGTGCTCGGGCAAAGGCGACCTCTGGTTCAACACCTACGGCGCGATGTTCTGCGTAAACGTCACGGGCAGCTACGTGGTGGACACCGGCCACATCGTCGCCTTCACCGACGGCCTGCAATACGAGGTCGGGCGCATCGGCGGCTACAAGTCGCTGTTCTTTTCGGGCGAGGGTTTCGTGTGCCGCTTCCGTGGGCAGGGGAAGGTCTGGATTCAAACGCGCAAGCTCGGCGCATTCGCGAGCTGGGTCTGGCCCTTCCGTCCGGTGGAGCGGAGCAATTAACGCGACGCCGTGCCAGCCATCGTGGCGGAAGTCGGCGGCAGCCAAGCGGCTTGAAGCCCCACCCCTCGCTGTTACCCTCGGCCCATGTTGAAACTCGAAGACCTGACGCTGCGCCTGCATCCGGCTGACAACGTCGTGGTGGTGAAGCGCCCGCTCAAGCCGGGCGTGGAGCTGGAAAGCGGCTCGCTGCGCCTCGTCATGGCCAAGGGCATCCCGCCCGGCCACAAACTCGCCATCACCGAAATCCCCGACGGCGCGGCGGTCACGAAATACGGCCAGACCATCGGCTTCGCCAAGGGCCGCATCGCGCCGGGCGATCACGTCCACACGCACAACGTCGAGCTGCGCGACTTCGGGCGCGACTACGCCTTCGGCGTGGATGCCCGGCCCGTCGCCTACCATCCCGCATCCGCGATGCGCCACTTCCCCGGCTACGCGCGGCCCGGCGGCAAGGTCGGCACGCGCAACTACATTGGCGTCATCTCCAGCGTGAACTGCTCCGCCGGCGTCTCGCGCTACGTCGCCGACCGCTTTCGCGGGCCGGACTTCGCACGCGACTTCCCGGGCATTGATGGGGTCGTCCCCTTCACGCACAAGATCGGCTGTGGCATCCAGCCCGGTGCGCCCCACGAGTTGCTCCAACGCGTCACCGCCGGCATCGCGCGGCACCCGAACATCGCGGGCTACGTGATGATCGGCCTCGGCTGCGAGGTGAACCAAGTCCACTTGATCGCCGAGGCCCACAAACTCGACCTGACCCGCCCCGGCGAGCAGGCACCGACCTTCCTCACGATTCAAAACTCCGGCGGTGTCCGAAAAACCATCGAGGCCGCAGCGGCAGCCGTCGCGAAGTTGCTCCCCGCCGCCAACGCGATCCGCCGCACGGCGCAGCCGATCTCCAAACTCATCCTCGCCGAGAACTGCGGCGGCTCCGACGGCAACAGCGGCATCACCGCCAACCCCGCCCTCGGCGTCGCTTCCGACGAACTCGTGCGCTACGGCGGCACCAGCGTGCTCGCGGAGACGCCGGAGATTTACGGAGCCGAACACCTGCTCACGCGCCGCGCCGTGTCCGCCGCCGTTGGCCAGAAGATCGTGGACCTCATCCATTGGTGGGAGGCCTACGCGCGCGCGAACGGCGGCTCGATTGACAACAACCCGAGCTACGGCAACAAGGAAGGCGGCCTCACGACCATTCACGAGAAGAGCCTCGGAGCGGTCGCGAAGGGCGGGCAGTCGCCGCTCGCCGCCGTCTATGCCTACGCGCAGGAAATCACCACGCCGGGCTTCGGCTTCATGGACACGCCCGGCTACGATCCCGTGAGCATGACCGGCCTCGTCAGCGGCGGTTGCAACATCGGCGTCTTCACCACCGGCCGCGGCAGTGTCTATGGCTGCAAGCCCTCGCCGTGCATCAAGGTCTCCACCAACACCGCGATCTACAACCACATGATCGAGGACATGGACATCAACGCCGGCACCATCCTCGACGGCACGGAAACGGTGGAACAGGTCGGCCAGCGCATCTTCGAGGAGATCATCGCCGTCGCCAGCGGGAAGAAGACGAAGAGTGAACTCGCCGGCCTCGGCGACGACGAGTTCGCCCCGTGGCTGCTGGGCGCGCAGTTCTGAACGAGCGCGACTTCTCACTTCCTCCGAAGAAGGGAGAGGGAGTCAAAGCGCCCCGTGCCCTTTTGCCATTCTACCGAATCTCATTCCGGCATGAGCCTCAGCTCAGCCCCTTTACTTCCCAACCCTTGCGATACGTGCGGCGCACGAACGGGTTCGCCTCTTTCACGTTTTTGAATTTCAGTCCCTTCGCATCCCACTCCAGCGTGGTCTTCGGGAAGCGCGACGCGATGCCGCCGAGCAGGATGGTC
>SIBB01000207.1 GCA_009695395.1 Pedosphaera sp.
ACTGCGGGCCAGCCGCCGCAATCCCAGTTCCTGATTCGCACACTCCTCGCTGAGGACACGGTTCGCGGATGGAATACCCTCCACCAAAACCTTCCCACCAACTCGGTCAAAGCTGGCGATACGTGGCCAAGCACCCGCGACCTGCCCTTTGGCATCGCCAAGTTTGAGGTGAACACGACGAACACCTTCAAAGGATGGGAGCAACGGGGCAACAAGAAGGTCGCCAAGTTTGAGACGGTCGGCGTCATCACGGCCAAGGGCACCGCTACCAGCTCGATCACGATCGTCGAAGGCGCAACCGTCACCGGCACCTCCTGGTATGAACCCGCTCTCGGGGTCATCACGGAAAGCGACACCACCGCGGACTTCAGCATCAACATCTCCCAAGCCACCGGGCAGGCGATCGTTTCCAAGTTCAAAACCAAGACGACCAGCAAGCTCATCGAGGGTGCAGCGCCCGGTGCCGATCCCGCCGCTGCGCCCCCTGTTGATAAGAAGCCTGTGGAGAAAAAGTAGTGAGCCAAAAACTCCTTCTCATCCTCTGCCTCGTGATGAACGTCGCGTTCGGCGCGATGCTCTTGCGATCGAAGCCCGTCGAGCCGCCCGTCGCGCTCGCGCTCGCACAAACCAGTGCCGCGCCCTTCGTCCCCGCCACTCCGGCCGCAGCCAAGACGCGCACCGTCACTCAAGTCGTCACTAATACCGTCGCGCAGAAGTTTGATTGGAACGCCGTCGAGTCCGACGACTACAAGAAATACATCGCCAACCTCCGCAGCATCGGCTGCCCGGAGGAGACCATCCGCGACATCATCACCGCCGACGTCAACAAACTCTACGACGCCAAGCGCAAAGCCCTCGCGGGTCCAAAGAAGAAATACGAATTTTGGAAACCCGGTATGACGGTCGGCGCTCCCGCTGATCCCGAACGCACCGAAAAGGAACGCGCCCTCAACAAGGAGAAGCGCGTCCTCCTCACCGAGCTTCTCGGCTCCGCCCCCGAGGAGAAGGTCGACCTGCTCGCCGGGGTCGCTTCGCAGTTGGATGCCATGTTCGATTTTCTCCCCACCGAGAAACGCAGCAAGGTGATGGAGCTGATGCAGGACATGCAGACCAAGATGCAGAAGGCCATGGAGAATGGCGCGCCCGACCCGGAGGACATGCGCAAAGTCATGAAGGACATCGAGACCGAGATTGGCCGCGTGCTCACGCCCGAGGAGTTGCTGGATTACAACCTTCGCTTCTCCACGACCGCGACCATGATGCGCTTCCAACTCTCCGGCTTCGAGCCGAATGAGCAGGAGTTCCTCGAACTCTACAAGAAGCGCAAGGCCTACGATGACGAGTTCGGCGGGGCCTTCGGGGCCGCCCTCAACCTCAAGGGCGAGGAGAAAGCCAAGCAGGACACGGCCAAGAAGGCCCTCGAAGAGTCGGTGAAGGCCCAGCTCGGCGATGAGCGCTACGCCGACTACAAGCGCTCCGAGGATTTTGCCTACCAAGCCATGTTCCGCGCCGCCAGCCGCGAGGGCCTGGGTAAGGACGCCGCCGTCAAAGCCTTCGACATGAAGAAGGTCGCCGAAGAGCAGGCCGGTAAAATCCGCAGCGACAAGAACCTTTCCTCCGACCAGCGCACCGCTTCGCTGCGCGGCATCCGCGACGAGACGGAACGCTCTGTGAAAGGCGTCCTCGGCGAGAAGGGCTTCACCAGCTACGAGCGCAACAACGGCGCCTACTGGCTTAAGGGCATCGCCCCTGACGCCCCCACTCCGACGAAGCAGCCCTGACATCTCGGAACGCGCCGCCAGCATGAAGACCCTTTACCTCGACGTGTTCAGCGGCTTGAGCGGCGACATGTTCATCGGCGCATTGCTGGACTTGGGCGCGGACTTCCGCCAACTCGAATACGGCCTGGCGAAACTAAACCTCGAAGGCTACAGCCTGGCACACCGTCGCGCGGCCAAGTCCGGCATTGAGGGTGTGAAGTTCGATGTGCTGCTGACGGAGCCCGCCCCCATGCCTGCGAGCGAGGGCCCCGATTACCACGCGCACTCCCATGCGCACAGCCACGGTCCAGGCGATCACTCTCATGCGCACGGGCCGGGTGACAGCGGCCACTCGCACGACGGCAGCCGGAACTTCCACCAAATCAAGTTGCTCATCCGCGCCAGCACGCTCTCGGACTGGGTGCAGGAGAAGTCCATCGCCGTCTTCCACCGCATCGCCGTGGCGGAGGGGAAGATTCACGGGATGCCGCCGGAGCAGGTCCACTTCCACGAAGTCGGCGCGGTGGACTCCATCGTGGACATCGTGGGCGGCTGCATCGCGCTGGAGCTGCTGGGCAAACCCCGCGTGCTCGCATCGGCGGTCTTCGAGGGCACTGGCTGGGTGAGATGCGCTCACGGGCGGATGCCGTTGCCCGCTCCCGCCACGCTCGAAATACTCGGCGCGCGCGGCATCGCCCTCACTCAATGCGAGGAGCCGCGCGAGCTGCTCACGCCCACGGGCGCGGCGCTGCTCGCCGAGTTCGCCGAGGGCTTTGGCCCGATGACCGGACTGGTCGCGGAGCGCGTCGGCTACGGCGTCGGCACACGGGATAATGACACGCGGCCCAATGTGGTGCGGGCGGCGCTTGGAGAGGTGGCGGGGGAAAGTAATCAGTGTTCAGCGTTCAGCGTTCAGTCAGCCACGGGCGCTGCGACCGCAACGCACGATTGGGACACGGACACCGTCGCGGTGCTAGAGACGAACCTCGATGACGTCTCCGGCGAGGTGCTCGGCGCGTTCGTCGAGAACGCGTTGGGCGCGGGTGCGCTGGACGTGTTTCACACGCCCATCCAGATGAAGAAGAACCGCCCCGGCGTGCTGCTCACCGTGCTCTGCGCGGCGGCGGACGGGGATAAGTTCGCTGCGCTCCTCCTGCGCGAGACCAGCTCATTCGGCGTGCGCCGCACGCTGGCCGAGCGACGCAAGCTGAAGCGCGACTTCCTCACCGTGAAGCTCCCGCAAGGCGACGTGACGGTGAAGATCGGCAAGCTGGACGGTGTGGTCGTGCAGATCGCACCCGAGTTCGAGTCATGCAAGCAGCTCGCCGCGAAGAGCAGCGTGCCTCTGAAACAGATTTACGAGTCGGCCCTCGCTGCCGCGCGCAGCCAGCTCGGGTAGGGCGCGGTGTCCTCACCGCAGCGCCGACTTGCCAACGCTTGCGGTTTGCCTGCGGCGGGATGACTGCAGGTGGGGCGGGGTGTCACGGCACTGTGGCTTCCACACCAACGAGCTTCTCCCCAGCCACGGCGCACCTCACCAGCAGCACCGACTCCTCGTCGCGCAGCCGTTTGAAGACCGCCGACGCGTCGCGCTTCTGAAGCGTCAGGTCACGCACGCCATTGGCTTCGCAACTGAACAGCTTCGCGAAGCCCTTATACACGCGGGGCGCGCCGATGACGCGTGACCAGCCGGAGAAGTTTTCCTCCCCCTTCCGCAAGCCCTTCCGCTCCAGCGCCAGGAAACTGTAGGGCAGACTCCGTAAATCAATGCCCATCCGCTGCCCGAACCGCACCCAGTTCCCGTCCGCCATGAGGCCGGCTGGCGGCGCGGCGAAGTTGTGGCACCAGTGCCGTTCGTTGCCGGCAGTGAGCAGACCGCACGCGGCCTGATGCGTGCAGGGCGCGACTACTGCGAACTCCTCACACAACCGCTCGCGCATCGCGATGAGTGCCCGGCTGTCCGCGTGCGTGCCCGGTTCCACCCAGAGCACGGCGTCGGCGCGGCGTGTGAGCTGCAGCAGTGCTTCGCGTTCGGCGTCCGGGAGTTCGTTCAGCACATGACTGAGCAAGAGCAGGCCGATGCGCCCGGTTTCCGGCACGCCGGAGTTCACCGCGACTGTCGGAAACACCGTCCTCGCCCGGTCGGCGGCGAACTCCATCGCGAGCGGCGAGCGGTCGAACACCCGGAGCGCGGAGACGTTTTCTGTCCCCAATTCACGCAGCACGCACCGGCCCGCGATGCCGCTGCCGCAGCCCCAGTCCAGCACGTCGCCCGGTGGCGGCGTCCACCCTCGGAGCTTCAGCTCCGCCAGCACCGCGTCCCACTTCCACGCGATGCGCTGTGCGAAGGTAAGGTCGTAGTTCGCGAGATCCGCGCGCGACTGCCAATACGCGCCTGCCGCGCCCGCGCCGGAGAGAAAGCCATCGCGCAGCCGCTCCAGTCTGGCCCAATCGAGCGTTTCCAAAGTCGTTTCCTCGTGCGTCATATGGCAGACAGATAGCATCCCCGCGCCCCTGAGGGAACCCGAGAGGTCCACCAAAGCCCTGCCTCCGGCTCCGAAATCAGTCCGGACGTCGTGCTGTATTTCGGGGGAAGCTCCCCGTCTGCGGGGTGACGAGGAATATCAGGCCGTGGAGGGTCGTCGGCCGAACTGGCAGATCCTCTAGTCCCAGCGGAGGCCGCAGGAAGAAGCGGCACCATCAACGGAGACTTGCTAATTACTTTTTCCGTCCTCGGTCTCCTGCTTCGCCACGTCCTCGGCGAAGAACTTCGCCACGTCCTTGAACTTCGCCACGTTCTCCGGGTTCAGCTCCATGAGCACCTGATGGGCTTCGAGACAGTTGCGGGACAGCTCCAGCTTCGATGCACCGACGGACTCGACGGCGGCGAAGTTGAGCTGCTCCGGGCTGCTGCCCTGCACGACGCGGAAGCACTGGAGCACGCCGAGGTTGTCAATCAGGTCGGCGACCTTGGGCGAGGGGTTCAGCAACTCGATGGGGCGCTGTTCGGGCGGGAGGTTGTCGGCGGAGAGGCGGGTGCCGAGGCTGGCGAGCACGCCCAGGAACGTGCTGTCCATGACGGGACACGCCGCGAGGTCTACGATGAACCGCTGCGCCCCGCGCGCGCGCGACTCGTTGACGAGTCGCTTGAAGTCCAGGCTGGACGCGAAGTTCGCGCGTCCGGAAATCTTCACGCAGACGGTGTCACCGACACGGGCGGCGAGGAGGGTGGGGGAAGGGGATGTCACTTGTAAGGGTATAGGAGCGCGTCGTTCACCTTGCCACCTCTTCCTTCCGCACGATTTGCGTCAGCGTCTGCTGCAACACCAGCGACTCGTCGAGGCCGCTGCTCACCAGCTTCATGTTGCACTGGAGCAGCAGGTCCATCGCGCGGATCAGCTCGGCGGACGAATACTTCTTCGACTGCGGGAGTGCGCGAAAGAGCACGTAGGGGTTCATGGCCAGCGGGTTGATGCGCTTGTCCTCGGGCAACGCGTCGGCCGGGACACGTTCGAGCTGTGCCTTGAACCGGGTGTAATCTCCATCGGCTTTCAGCCAGCCGACTTTAATCATCTCCTGAAGAAAAATCATCACGCGCACTTTCGAGATGAGGCCGTAGAGGAGGCCGATCTCGGACTTTTTCCCAATTTTGAGCCGGACTTCCCACAGCTCCTCGTCCAGCGTCTTGAGCAGCACCGGGAGATTGCGGTCGCCCAGCGCGTCGGCCAGGGCGAAGGCGCGTGCCTGCTTGTTGCGCGTGACGATGGCGTCCACGTCTGCCAGCGCGATGTCCGCGCGCGCGCCCACGTAGGCGGCGAGCTTCTCGACCTCACTGTGGAGCTGCGCCGCGTGCGGGCCGACGTTGGCGACGAGCTTGGCGAGGGCTTCGGAAGAAATCTCCTTCTTCAACGCCTTGAGTTTCTTGTAGGCGAGGTCTTCGGCTTGGTCGGCCCAATTGCGGTCGTCGAGCGAGATCGCGGCGAAGTGCTCGACCGTGCCGAGCTTCTCCAAGGTTTTGTAAAACGTCTTGCGCTTATCCGTCTTGCCGGCGCTGACAAGCAGCCGCACGCCGTCCCAGCGGAAGGTCTTCAGCTCCGCCGCGAGTTCCGCGAGCGCCTCCGTCACCGTGGCGGACGCAGACGTGCGGTCGTCGCCGAGGAAGCTGCAATCCTTGAGCCACACGACCTTGCCGCCGCCGAAGAATGGGAGTGTCTGGAGCGCCTCGCGGAGCTTGCCAAGCGCCTTGAGCGCCTCACCGCTGTTGCCGACGGCCGCGTCAATTGTCTCGTGGTCCATGCCGCCGACCTCGCCGCACCACTTGTCGAAGAGCTGCCGCGCGCGCTGCTTCACCGCGAAGTCCTCATCGCCGTGCAGGAGGGCGACGGGCGAGGGCGCGGTGGGTTGGGCGGGGGCGGGCATCGGTGGAGAAAGTGATTGGTAATCAGTGTTCAGAGAGGGCGACGCGCGGATGGGTGGGTGACTAAATACTGAACACTGAAAACTTCTTCTCCGATCACGCCTCTTGTTCGCCCGCCCCCTCATTCAGCTTGTCGAGATACTCGGTCATATCGTCCACCTGATCGAAGAGCGCCTTGGCGACGAACACGGGGCGCTTGTGCGCGGCGGCGAGGGCGAGGCAGTCGCTGGGGCGGGCGTCTATCTCCACGATCTTTTTGCCCAGCTCGTTCTCCTGCTTGAGGATGAGGCGCGCGAAGTAGGTCGAGTTTTTGAGGTCGGTGATGATGACGCGCTCGACTGTGATGCCGAAGCCCTTGAAGACGTTGACCATGAGGTCGTGCGTGAGCGGGCGCTCATTGGGCTCATCGCGCAGGAACCTCTGGATAATCTGGGCGATATTGTGTTCGACCTGGATGACA
>SIBB01000208.1 GCA_009695395.1 Pedosphaera sp.
GGAGAGGAGCACCGGTGGATGATCATGCCGAAGCTCGCCGAACAGCACGTCGAAAGCGACCAACTTCGCCTCCTGAGCCTTGAGCTCGGTGACCAGATGCGCGTAGACCGCGCGCGGCCAGTAGAGGCCGTATTGGTAATCCAAGTCCCCTCCCGAACCGTCAGCGATGTTCTTGATGTCCGGATCGTCAATGCGGACAAAGCCGAGGTTGGTGGAGCACGGCGCGCGGTGTCTCAACGCACTCCTCACGCGCAGGTCGTAGGTTTTCCACTCCAACTCCTCTAACCCCTCGATCACGACGCCCTTGTCGGACCAGTGCCGCAGGGATTGCAGGTAGCTGACAAAGGCAATGACGCCGATGGCGATGGCGTAAGGGATCAGCTTGGCTTTCGAGGCAGTCACTCGTGCGCGCAGTGAAACAAAAAACCCAGAGCAACACAAGGTCGCTCTGGGTGAGAGGGTTGAGCCTTACGGCTAGTTGATGGGCGAAACGAAAATCACCGTCTCGCCGGTCTTGGTGTCCACTTTGGCCTTCGCATCCTGCTTCGAGCCGGAGCCGGGGACAGCCGGAGCGGGGGGGCGAGTGGCCTCAACGAGCACCTCGATCATGCTGCTTTGGGTGCCGCCTTGATTACGGTTCTGGATGGCTTGATTGATGGCACCCGTAGTCACGTTGTTAGCGGCGGCATTGGCGACTGCCTGATTACTAGTGGACTGATTGGCCGCCTGTTGCGCTGCCTGCCTGGCCTGTTGGGCCGTGCCGCCGTTGGCCACGGTGGCCGCAGCCGCAGCACTGGCCGCAGCCGTCGTCTGAACGGCTTCGCTCTTTTGCGCGAGATTAGCGGCAGCAGCCTGTGCCGCAGCACGCACCGCAGGAGGGGCTTCCGCAGCCGCCTGCTGAACCGCCTGGACGAGTTCCGCCATGATGGACTTGGCCGCAGCGGCAGCCGCCTGAGTCGAGTTGCCGCCCGCCTTGCCCGCCTCGGTGGCAGCTTCTGCCGCGAGCGCGGCGGTGAACTGCTGCACCACTTGATTCACCATGGCCGCCACCGTGTTGGCCGTCATGGTGGTCGCCGTGCGGGCCAGACCACTCGTCTCCACCGAGGTCGCCTTCACCGAGGTGGGGGAACCGACAGTGAAGACCTGGCCGCCGACAACCAGTTGCACTCCGCCTCCCGCCGTGGGCCGAAACTCGACCCGGCCAATCAGGCACACGATGCGGATCGTTCCCGCGCGCACCACCGTGCCGCGGATGCCGGCGACACCCGCCGGCGTCTTGATTTCATACTTCGACGCCTTGGAAAGCTTGTTGACGACGTTCGCAACGATAGAACCCTTTTTCACCTCGACTTCGGTGGTCACCACTGTCTCGCCGAGCCCTTTGGTGTAATCCAATTTGCTCAATGACAGCGTGCTGTCCGCCTCGACGCGGAGGGAGTCGCCGTTCACGCCGAGGAACAGGTCCACATAGGACCCGGCACCCGTGGTGATGGTGGCACCCTGGAAGAGAATGTCGCCTTCCTTCAGCGGCCCGCCGGCCTTGGCATCGGTGTAGCTGGCTGTGCCGACGACCTTCTTGACCTGCGCCGCGCCGGGGGTGGCGGCTTGCGCGGTGGCGGTGAAGAGCCACACGGCAGCGAGCAAGAGGCTGCCGAAGGCGAGGATTGGGTTGCGGCCGAAGTTTTTCATAAGAGCAGTGGCAGTTACTTAATTTACTCAGTTCCCACGTTTTCGGCAGCGTATCGGCGACCTTCTCGAAGTCAATCCATGATTTTCTGTAGGCAGGGCAATAAGCCCCATTTTACAATTGTTTTACAAACCGAGGTTTGACCCTCCTGCGCTAATCTGATTCGCTGTTTCCTCATTTGAAATGACCTCGCTTCGCACATCTCTCACTGCCGTCGTTCAGTGGTTCGACTCCGACTACGGCAGTGACGACCTCGCCACCGCACGCGCCAAGCCGGACAAAGTGGACTTCGGGCGCTGCTGCGCGTTCATCTTTCTTCACGCCATCTGCCTTGGCGTCCTGTGGGTCGGCTGGAGTTGGACCGCCGCCACTGTCGCTGTTGCGCTCTACTTCGTGCGGATGTTCGCCATCACTGGGTTTTACCACCGCTACTTCTCACATCGAAGTTTTCAGACCTCGCGGTTCATGCAGTTCCTGTTTGCCGCGCTCGGCTCGTCTGCCATCCAACGCGGGCCGCTCTGGTGGGCGGCGCACCACCGGCACCACCACCAGCACTCGGACGAGGAGGCCGACACGCACTCCCCGCGCCAGCACGGCTTCTGGTGGGCGCACATGGGCTGGATCACCGGCGGCATCATGCCCAGCGACGACCTCCTCGCTTATTTCCAAGACGACCTCCGCCTCATGAACCACTGGCGCGTCAACGGCCAGCACTACGAGCAGACTGCGAACGCGTGGCTTGCCAACATGGACGCGAACGAGCCGGAGATACGGAAAATCCTCGCCGCCACCTACGGCACGGAGAGCGAAACCAAGTGGTGGGTTTACTGGCGTGTCTTCTTCATGGCCTGCGCGGAGCTGTGGGGCTACCGCCATGGCAACGAGTGGCTCGTCTCGCACTATCTGTTCCGCAAGCCCGCGTAGGAGACGACGTGCTCAGCCAAACAACCCCGCCGGATTCGCCCCGCACGCGAGATTCTTCCCGCCGTCGTAAGCCTTCTCCAGTTCCCGACCGTTCCACCGCCGCAGTCGGTAAAGAGTCGCGAACGTAAAATCCGGGGCTACCCCACCCTGCCCCCCCACCAACTCGCCGCCGCGCCGCACGTTCTCCACCATCCACGCCAGCAGCGTGAGATGATACGGGTTCCGCCGCACCTCGCCGACGTGGAAGGTCAGCGCCGTGATGAGGTCCGCGAGGTCCGGCGCGCTGATCTCCACCATCAAGTTTGGCGTTGGCATTTGCCCCCAGAACTCCGTCTCAACGGCCACCGTGCGGAAATCCACCGGCAACGTGCGCAGCGCATCCAACACCAAGTGATGCGTGCCGATGTGCGAACTGTTCCAGTCCAACTCGTGCGGGAAGAAAATCGCCTGAGGCCGGTGCTTTGCCAGAATGTCCGCGATAACCTTCACCGAGGCTGCCCAATGCGCTTTGTCATTCTCCCGCGTCGCCACGTTCACCTTCTCCAACCCGCCCGGGATGGTTTGCACGAGGCTAAAGCCAATGCAGTCGCAGCACGCTTTCAGTTCCGCCCACCGCGCCGGCTGCCGAGCCTTGTTGCTGCCCTGCGTGACGGCGACGTTGATGACGTTCCACTTCGCCTCGCGCAAGAGCCGCAGCGCGAGACCTCCGATGATGACCTCGTCGTCCGGGTGCGGGGAGAAGATGAGGGCGACGGGCGCGTCAGCAGCCGTGGTCGGACGCGGGCAGCGCGGGAATCCACCGAGCGGCCAGGCTTTGCCCTCCTTGGCGAAGCGCGCGTAATCGGAGACGAAGTGCAGGTATGGATTCATGCGTGGCGGAATTAAGCCCGCGCTCCACCAGTGTCGCAATCTCGGAGATGAGTGCCGACGACTTCCAGTTGGGGTTTGGGCTTTGGAGTTTCGTTTTCTGTATGGCTTCGGCACGCGACGATGAGCAGACTGGGCGCCAATGAAACCCTGCGCGCCCAGTTCTGTGTTCTGTATTTTGAGTTTCACGTTTTGCCTTCTGACCACCTGCCCGGCGGCGACACAGGAGACCACCAACGGCTTCGCCTTCGCGGACTTTCTCCTCGCTCCGCTGCGCGTCCACCTGCTCACGGCCACGAACGAAGCGGCGGCGCACACCACGCTCACGAGCAACGACGTGACGCGCATCCTCGGCAAGGTGAACCGCGTCTGGGCGCAGGCGGGCATCACATTTTACCTCGAGTCGCTCCGCATCGAACCGGCGGCGAACACGGAGGGCTTCCGCGAGAACGTGAAGACGAACACCGACGCGCTGCTGCGCCTGCGCCCCGAGTCGAGCAAGGGCACGAACGTCTTCCATGTCTATTACCTGAAGCAGTTCGGCCCGAACGGCATTTGCATCCGCGGCATCAACTTCGTGAAGGACACCGCATCGCTGCGCGCGGTCGAGGGCGGACTGGATGAGCCAATCCCGCGCGTGACCTCGCACGAACTGGGCCACGCGCTCACGTTGCCGCACCGGCAGGACGTGACGAACCTCCTCGCCTCCGGCATGTCCGGCGGTTGGCTGAACGAGATGGAAATCAAACAGGCCCGCGAGTCGGCGAAAAAGCGGGATTGGATTCAACCCGCGCCAGAGGTGCTTCAGAAGGCGGACGCGTTGCGCCGCGCCAAGAAAGCGGATGACGCGAAGAAGCTCTGGCAGCGCATCACGCACATCCCGCTGGACTGCGAATCAACGAGGCTCGCCCGTGTGCGCGCGGCGGAGGCGAAGTAAGGGCGCATGAGCAAGCCGACCGCCGTCCCCGCGAGCAATCCGCCGTCCCATGACACGCAGAGGCGCGAGGTCTGGTTGCTAGCCGCAGCCGTGGCGGCCTACGTGCTCTGGCCCGGGAGCGTCCCGAAGTTTTTCTTTCTCGGCACGGGGCTTTGGCTCGCGTGCCGGGTGCAGCGTCAGCACTCAGGGACGGTCGTGTGTGCCGGCTTAGCAGCCGCGCTGTTTGCGACAACTTTCCTGCTGACGCCGGTCTGCGCATCACAGGCGCTGCGCACGCCGGGCGCAGCCGGTGCAGCATCGCCACTCGTGCAACTGGCGCTGCTGGTCTTCGGCGGCCTGTGGCTGCGGGCTGCGGCCGTCGGCGCGCCACCGGTGCTCGCGCGAGTCGCCGCGCTTCGGGGCCGCGTCGTTTGTCTGTGGACACTCCTGCTCATCGGCGTGTGCTACCTGCCGTGGACGGCGGACATCGCTTACGGCGGCGACGAGCACTACCACCTCAAGGCGGTCGTCATGGGCCATCTCCTCGACATCGAACTTGTGAGCCACGGCTGGTTCACGGCGCTCGGGCTCGCGTGGCTCGGCGCGGGCATCTGGCTCGCGGCACGCCGTGCCGGTGGCTTGCAGTCGCCGCCCGGCATCTGGGCCTGCGCGGGTCTCGCGCTGGCTGCGTGCGCGCCGTGGCTTTACCCGGCGGAGGTGCTGGGAGACGCATTCAATCAGGATCGGATGCTGCGCTACCCCGGCAGCCAGCCGTGGTTGAGCGCGTGGCTTTGGGAATTCACGCGCGGCAACTGGGGCTCCGGCGTGCTCTTCGGTTTTGAAGTGCTGCGGTTTACCTCCGTGCTCGCGCTGTTCGCGCTCGGCCTCGTGCTCATGCAGGAGCGACGGTGGCGCAAGGCCCCGCCGGTCCAATCACTCCTCGGCGGGCTCGCCATCGTCACCGTCCCGACGCTGCTGTTCCACGGCACGCTCCTGTATTTGGAACTCGCGCTCATCCCGCTGCTGGTCCTGCTCGTGCGCGATGGACGGCGCTGGTTGCTCGCCTCTCCGGAACGGCTGGCGGGCGGCAACGCGTGGTGGGCCGCGCTGGCTTTGGGATTTCTCAAGGACACCGGCATCATCGCCGTCGGCTTCCTCTGGCTCTCTCGCGCGCTGGTGCGGGGAACTTTCCTGACGCGCCGGAACGATTGGAGTTTCTCCGCGCTGCGGGCGGAGGCGCGGGTTGCGTTCGTCACGCTCGGCCCCGGCGTCCTCTACCTGCTGCTGCGCGCGATGCACGGCTCGCGTCCCTACGAGCCGCACTTCGAGAACTTCCTCTCCGCAGAAATCTGGCTCCAAGCCGCACGTGGCGTGGCGGAGCAATTCGGCGTCCTCTGGCTGCCGGCGCTGGCGGGCGCGTGGCTCCTCGCGCGGCGTCGGGCATGGGCACAACTCATCGCCGCCGGCACGCTCTTCGGTGGGATGTGGCTCTTCCACTTGATCGAAGAACCTCGCTGGGTCGGGCTGGCGCGCTTCAATCTCCTGCTGTTGCCCGCAGTGCTCGTGCTCGCGTGGGAGGGACTCGGCGCGCTCCTTCAACGGCGCGCCGCCACGATGGTCGCGCTGCTGCTCCTGCTCGCGGGGAACGCGGGGCTGAGTCCCGTGGACCACACCGGTCATCGCGCCGTGTGGGGCGGCTCCGGCGAACGCTGGTATGATTACACAGATTGCTTGGCGGACCTTCGCAAGCTCAAGCCTGACGCCCGCCTCGCCATCGCAAACGTCGCGCACAGCTACGGCATCGGCATGACTTTGCAACGCCTCGACTGGTGGGTGCATGTGTCGAATCTGCCAGTGGCAAATCCGAACGACGCTTTGGCGACCCTGCAGGCCGCGCTCACACTGGCGGCGAAGGGCGAATTCGATTTCGTCATCTTCCGCTGGGAAACAGACCCACCCATCGCACTGGACCATCAACACGCTGGCTATGTCCGGATGCGCGATTACCCATCACAGCGCGGCACGCTCACCGTCTTTGCTCGGCGTGCCAGCGGCTTCCAGTCGCCGACTCCATAGCTGCCACCAAAGGACCACGGGCTTCGCTCCCTTTGACTTGTGCCTCCCCTGCCCTGCCCGCCAAGCTGGGCCCCATTTGCGCCACGGCGCGTGAAACTCTATGAAGTGTTTTGTCACTGGCGGCTCCGGCTTCATCGGGGCAAACCTCGTCCACGAGCTCTGC
>SIBB01000209.1 GCA_009695395.1 Pedosphaera sp.
GCCGAACAGTCTCGCGCTCACGCCGGACGAGAAACTCCTCTTCATCGCCAACGCGAACATCAACACGCTCGCCGTCGTGGACGTGGCCGTGCGTGGCAAGAGCCGTTCGCTTGGCTTCATCCCGACCGGCTGGTATCCGACCTCCGTGCGCGTCACTCCCGACGGCAAGAAGCTACTCGTCGCGAATGGCAAGGGCATCATCTCGAAGCCGAACCCCGGCGGCCCGCAGCCCGGCAAGAAGTCCGCGCCCGGCAGCACCGTGGAATACATCGGCGGCCTGTTCAAAGGCACGTTGAGCATCATCGAGCTGCCCAAGCGCGTGGACTTCGAGAAGCAGTTGGAGAAATACACCGCCACGGCCTACCGGTGTTCGCCGCTCAAGCGCGACAACTCCATCGCCACCGCGCGTCCGGCGGACAGCCCGATTCCCGGCAAGCTCGGCGAGGCCAGTCCCATCAAGTATTGCCTCTACATCGTGAAGGAGAACCGCACTTACGACCAGGTCTTCGGCGACATGAAGGAAGGCCGCGGCGACCCGAAGCTCTGCCTCTTCCCCGAGCGCGTGACGCCGAACCACCACCGGCTCGCGCGCGACTTCGTGCTGCTCGACAACTTCTACGTCGAGAGCGAAGTCAGCGCCGATGGCCACGAGTGGACGATGGGCGCTTACGCGAGCGATTACGTGGAGAAGTTCTGGCCGATGAGCTACGGCCACAACAAGACGAAGAAGTATTCCTACCCGGCGGAAGGCAACTTCCCCATCGCCACGCCCGCCGGTGGTTATCTCTGGGACGTGGCGGCGGAGGCGAAGGTGAGTTTCCGCAGCTACGGCGAGTTCGTGCAGAACGGCAAGAAGCTCGGCGACCCCGCCACCGCGCGGCTCAAGTCGCTGAACGGCCGCTTCGACCCTCTCTATCGCGGCTTCGACATGGACTACCCCGACGTGAAGCGCGCCGAGCGGTTCATCAGCGAGTTGAAGCGCTTCGAGGGCGAGGGCGACATGCCGCGCCTGCAAGTCATCCGCCTGCCGCAGGACCACACCTCCGGCACGAGCGTTGGCAAGTGGACGCCCACCGCGTGCATGGCCGAGAACGACCTCGCGCTCGGGATGCTTGTCGAGGCCGTGAGCAAGTCGAAGTTCTGGGGGCAGACGGCCATCTTCGTCGTAGAGGACGACGCGCAGAACGGCCCCGACCACGTGGACGCGCACCGCACCGTGGCCTTCGTCATCAGCCCATACACGAAGCGCGGCGCGGTGGACTCCACGATGTATTCCACCAGCTCGATGCTGCGCACGATGGAACTCATTCTCGGCATGCGCCCCATGTCGCAGTTCGATGCCGCCGCGACGCCGATGTTTAACTCCTTCCAAGCGAAAGCCGACCTGCGCCCCTACGCCACGCTGCCCGCGAACGTGGACGTGAACGAACTCAACGGGAAGCTCGCGTGGGGTGCAGAGAAATCGCGCAAGATGGACTTCACGAAGGAAGACGCTGCCGATGACTTGCTGCTCAACGAAATCATCTGGCGCAGCGTGCGTGGCCCGAATAGCAAGATGCCCGCGCCAGTGCGTGCGGCGTTCGTCTTCACCAAGCCGGTTGGGGATGATGATGACTGACTTCGGAATTCGGGCTCAAGCAACGCTGAAACGGCATTCGCTTTGAATGCTACTTCGCCAGGCCAAGTCGGTTTACCATGCCCGTTTCCGAGCGCATCATTATCGCCCTCGTCTGTTCGGTTGGAGTTGCCTCCGCCGATGTGGATTTCCGCCAGCAAATTCAGCCCGTCCTAGAGAACACCTGTGTTCGCTGCCACGGCGGGGACTCGGCCAAAGGTGGTTTGCGCCTCGACACCAAGGCCGGGTTTCTCAAGGGCGGCAAACACGGCCCGGTGATTGACGCCAAGGACTACACGAAGAGCGACCTGCTCCGCCGTATCTCCCTCCCGCGCGACCACTCGGACATTATGCCGCAGGAGACGGAGCCGCTTTCCGGCCCGCATAAGAACTGGCTCACCGACTGGGTCCGCACCGGCGCGAAGTGGCCTGATGGCGTCGTGCTCAAGACGCGAAAGAAGGAAGTTCCGGGCTTGGCCGAGCGCCAGTTCATCCCCGAGAAAGCGCCGGCGTCCCTCGCCGCCGCCGCCGCCGTGACCGATCAGATTATCAAGCAGGAAAACGCCATCGCCAAAGGAGGGGTGCCTCCTTTCGCGGGGGTGATTGACGACCTCGCCTACCTCCGCCGCGCGACACTGGACCTCATCGGCCGCATCCCGACCATCGCGGAAATCAGCGCCTTCGAGCGCGAGAGCGCGGGCGACCGCCGCGCCAAGCTGATTGACCGCCTCCTCGACCACCCCCGCTTCGCCGAGCGCTGGACGGTCTTCTACGCCGACATGCTCCGCGTTCGCTCGCAGCAGGATGGCGGGCCGCAGCTCCTTGCCTACGTGAACCGCAGCGTCGCGCAGGGCAAGCCCTACGACGAGATGGCGCGCGAACTCATCGCCACCAACGGCCGGCCTGAGAACACGCCCGCCGCTGGCTTCGCGTTGGGCGATGCCGCCAACCCGATGGCCCTGGCCGGCGCGACCGCGCAGATTTTCCTCGGCGTCCGCGTCCAGTGCGCCGAGTGCCATGACCACCCGTTCGATGACTGGAAGCAGAAGGAGTTTTACGAGCTGGCTGCCTACTTCGGCACCATCAAGCGCGTCGAGCAGGGCAAGAACATCAAGCGCATCTACACCACCGAGGGCAAGGAGACGGCGGTGAAATGGCCCCCTGAGCGCGAGCAGGCCCCGAAGCGCGACGGCGTGGCCCCGAAGTTCCCCTTCGAGATGGTTAACTACACCACCAAGCCCCACTTCATCAGCCGACTCGAAGACCGCCGCAAGCCAGACACCGCCGGCCTCAGTGCCGTCGCCGCGAAGAAGGCGCTCGACGAACTCGTGGACGGCTTCAGCGTCAAGCAAGCCCTGCGCGACTCCAAGTCCGAGGCTGATGTGCTCGCCGAAGCCAAGGCCGCTGCGAAACAGGGCGACGATGGCAGGAGCGTTTACGTCCAGAGCGAAGACCGGCGGAAACTCGCCGCGATGATTACCGACCCGCGCAACCCCTACTTCGCCCGCTCCTTCGTGAACCGCGTCTGGGCCGAGTTGGTCGGGCGGGGCTTCATCGAGCCGCTCGACAACATCTCCGCCTACAACGAAATCCGGCACCCGCAGACGCTTCAGTTCCTCGCGCAGGAGTTCATCGCCAGCGGTTACGACCTGCGGTCCCTCGTGAAGCTGACCATGCTCACCGAGACCTATCAGCGCGGCCATCTTGCCGCCGGGGTCAGCGTGGCCGACGTGGCGCGCGCCGAGGAATCCTTCACCGCCACCCGCGCCCGCCGGATGCTCGGCGAAGTCCTCTTCGACAGCGTCTCCGCCGCCGGCCACCTCCTCACCCACAAGTGGCCCGAGGGCGCGAACGTGCGCGAGGTGAAGCGCCAGGTCCGCATCTCGCTCGCGCCCGCCGCGATGCTCGATGCCGCTGAAGACAAGACCACCAACCAGCCCGCCATGATGGCGATGGCAAAGCCCGGCCAAGCCCCCGCCCCCTACGATCTCGAGAAGGGTGCGACCCTCGACTTCGAGGCGCTGCTCAAGCCCGAGAAGATGAAGAAGGGCGAAGACAAGTTCGCCGACGTGCTCACCGAGTCGAAGATGGACCTCGAGATGAACAAGAAGATGGAAGACGACGCCATCGAAGCCGTGCGCCAGGCGCGCATCCGCCTGCTCCGCTCCGGCAACGCCGAGCGTTTCCGGCTCGAGACCGTCTCCGCGCTGGTGGATGACAACCCCAAGTTCGACACCACCCTCCGCATGGCCACGCCCGCCCCGCCCTCGCACTTCTTGCGCGTCTTCGGCCAACCCGCCCGCGACAACCTCGGCGAGTTCCGCGACGAATCACCCTCCCTCCGGCAGGAGTTGATGATGCTCAACGGCAAGGCCACCCACGAAGCCTCGCGCGTCGGCCCGCTCGAGCCGGTTCACGCGCTCATCTCCGGCCCGAACGCGAACACCGGCAAGGCCGTTGAATTCGTGTATCTCGAAATCCTCACCCGCCGTCCCACCGCTGAGGAATTGGCCGAAGCCCGCGAAGTCATCGCCGCGGGCAAGGACCCCGCCGACGGCCTCGCTGACCTCCGTTGGGCCATGCTCAACTCCCACGAATTCCGGTATCTGCCCTGAACTGTTAAACACAAAACACATGAGCTCCTGCACTGACTACTACACGTCCCGTCGCCGCTTCCTCGCGCAATTCGCCGGCACGGGCGCGCTGCTCGGCATGCCCATCAACCGCCTCGTCGCCGCGATCGGGTCCGCCCACGCGCCGAAGGCCGAGTCCGTCGTCCTCTTCTGGAACGGCGGCGGCATGAGCCACATTGACACCTGGGACCCGAAGCCGGGCCGTGCAGTCAGCGGCGAGTTCGAGCCGATCAAGACCAGCGCCGACGGCATCCAGATCAGCGAGATTTTTCCGCAACTCGCCAAGCAGATGCACCACTGCTCCATCATCCGCTCCATCGCGGGCACGAACGGCGACCACGGGCGCGCCACCTACGAACTGCAAACGAGCCACCCGCAAAACCCGGCGCTCGTGCATCCTGGCCTCGGCTCGTTCGTCATCAACGAGAGCCAGAAGGCCGGCGACCTGCCCGCCTACATCAGCATTGGCGGCATGGCTCCGCGCGCCGGCTACCTCGGCCAGCGTTGCGAGGCCTACTACATCGGCCTGCCCGGCGAGCGCGACCCGTATCTCGCCTTCCCCGACGGCATCCACCACACGCAAGGTGAGCGCCGCCTCGAAGTCTTGGCTAAGATGAACCTGCGCACCTCCGGCAAGCTCGCCGCGCGCGACCTGAAGGAAGCCGATGTCGCCCTCAAGGACGCTGTCGCCCTGATGAAAAGCCCCGCCCTCGCCTCCTTCGACCTCGACAAGGAAAACCCAAAGACCCTCGAACGCTACGGCCTCACCGAGTTCGGTCGCGGCACCTTGCTCGCCAAGAAGCTCATCGAGACCGGCGTGCGCTTCGTGCAGGTCAACCGCGGCGGTTTCGACAACCACATGGACGTCTTCCCCGCGATGCGCAACCACGGCTCCGTGATGGACCCGGCGGTCGCCTCGCTCATCGAAGACCTTCACTCCTCAGGCCGGCTGCAGAAAACCCTCGTCATCATGCTCAGCGAGTTCGGCCGCACGCCGGTGATCAATAAGGACGCGGGTCGCGACCACCATGCGCGCGTCTTCAGTTGCTTCATGGCCGGTGGCGGCATCAAGGGCGGCCAAGTCATCGGCTCGTCCGACAAGGACGGCATGGCCCCGGAGAACCGCCCGGTGCAAGTCGCCGACCTCCACGCCAGCGTCTGCCACGCCCTCGGCATTGACCACACCCGGGAATTGACCACCCCGCTCAACCGCCCGATGAAGCTGGTCAAGGAAGGTGCCAAGCCCGTCGCCGAGCTCTTCGCCTGATCCCCACCTCAATCATTGAGCGCGGACGGAAACGTCCGCGCTCTTTGCTTTTCAAGGGTAGCCGCCGAGGTAAGGAGGCGGACATGTGGGCGGGATAACTCCTGGAATCGGCCTCCTGACCTCGGCGGCTACTTCTCTTCCTTCTTCGCCGCGCCGCCGAGTGTCACGTCCACACCGTAGGTGAGCGTGAGGTCTTGGTGCGCACGGCCCGCCCAAGAGGTGTTCAGGTGGACCTTGCAGACGGTCTTGAGCGTGCGGATGGCGGCCTCCTTGTCGCCTTTGGCGGCGTAGTGGCCGGCGATCTTGTATTGGGCCTCGGGCGCGGCGCTCTTGAAGAAGTTCAGCACGCCCACAAGCGTCTGGATGGACGCGTCGTGCTGCTTCATCGCGCCCTGGCAGTCGGCGATGCGGAAGAGGGACAGCGGCTCGCGCTGGGACTGGTTGTAGCAGGCGATGGCCTCAGGATACTTGCCGGTGCGGTTGAAGACTTCGGCGAGCCGCCACTGAATCGCGTCCGACTGCTTCGGATGTTTGTTGAGCATGGCCTGGTAAGCCTCGATGGTGCTTTTCCAGTTATTCTCCTCGCCGTAGGTCTCAGCGATTTCCGTATCGGCGACGTATTGGTTCTTCAGCTCGCGATAGACGAGGCGGGCCTCGCCGCGCTTGCCGCTGGCGCGCAGGTAAGCCGCGTATTCGCCCCGGAAGGTATCGTTCTCTGGAAACTTCTTGGACAAGGCGGCGAAGCGCACCGTGGCCACCGGCGTGTCACCGGCGTAGGCGTGGATGCGGGCGCACCAGTGCTCCAGCGCGATCTTTTCGTCGGGAGTGGCCGTGGGTTGCTTCTCGATGAAGGCCACGGCGTTGGTGGCAATGGTGGTGCGGAGCTTCGTGCCCTTCTCGCCATAGAAAGTCGGGATCTGGTGGCCGTGCATGGCGTCGGCGGTCCACTGAGCGAAGGTCAGCAACGCGTCCTTCTTGCGCACGCCATCCACGAGCGCGAAAGCGTCGGGAGTCTTCTTCTCGACGAGGCGGTGCATCACGATGCGGTGCTGGGCGATGTTGTGAAGTCC
>SIBB01000210.1 GCA_009695395.1 Pedosphaera sp.
GGTAAAAGTTCTCCGCGCCGAAGGTCTGCTTGAACCAGTCCACGGAGTCGCGCGCCTTCTCCACTTGGTCGTGGATGAGGTGCTGGCAAATCTCGCTGGCGAGACAGCCGGACAACGCGATGAGGCCCTCGTGGTGCTGGGTGAGGAGTTCCTTGTCCACGCGGGGCTTGTAGTAAAAGCCTTCGAGATGCGCCTTGGTGACGAGCTGGACGAGGTTCCGGTAGCCGTCCTCGTCCTTGGCGAGCAGGAGGAGATGCTGATAAACCTCCTTGCCCCCGCCGCCGCCGGAGCCAGCCTTCCTCTCGCGCCGGTCGCCGTGCGCGACGTAAACCTCGCAGCCGAGGATGGGTTTGATTCCCTTGTCTCGAACAGTTTTGTAGAAGTCCACCGCGCCGTAGAGCACGCCGTGGTCCGTAATGGCCATGGAGCCAAAGTTCAGCTTCTTCGCCCGCTCGGCGAGCTTGTCCAACCGGCACGCGCCATCGAGGAGCGAATACTCCGTGTGCAGGTGTAGGTGGACAAAATCGGCGTGCGACATCGGAGGAAAAGCTTCGTCGCGGGCGAGAGGAAGTCGAGCGCGGAGTCGCTTCAACTCCTTCTCGTAATTCTGATCCTAATCCTGATCCTTCCCGTTTTCATCCGAAGATCAGGATTAGGTTCAGGAGGCAGATCGAGGATCCAAATCTTCACTTGCCCGGCTGTCATGTTCAGGTTCACCTCAACGCGACAGTCCGTTCTGCCGACAACCCTCCCAACGCATGGAACAGAAGACTTCAGACACGCACCAGAAGGCGCTTCAAATCAACCTCGACCCGTCCAAATACGGGACGTTCGTCGAGATCGGCGCGGGGCAGGAAGTGGGGCGGTGGTTTTTCCGGGTGGGCGGGGCATCCGGCACCATCGCCAAGACGATGTCAGCCTACGACATGACGGTGAGCGACGCGATTTACGGCCCGTGCGAGCGCTACGTCAGCCGGCAGCGGCTCACCTCCATGCTGGAGCGGGAGTTCGACCTGCTCATCGAGCGGCTCGGCCAGAAGCGCGGCGCGAACACGAAGTTCTTCGCCTTTGCGGACACCGTGGCGGCGCGCAGCTATTCCTCGCGGAAGGACATGGAGGCGCACGGCTGGCTGGGCGTGCGGTTCCAGACGGAGCCGCAGGGCGAGCCGTCGCAGATTATCATCCACGCGCGGCTGCTGGACCCGGAGAACGTCCAGGAGCAGGAGGCGCTGGGCATCATCGGTGTGAACCTCGTCCACGGCGCGCTCTACCTGCATCAAGACCCGGCTGCCCTGCTCGACGCGTTGCTCGACAACCTCACGGCGGAACGCGTGGAAGTGGACATGGTCAAGCTCACCGGCCCGGCGTTCGCGGGCGTGGACAACCGCATCATGGCGCTCCAACTCGTGCAGCGCGGGCTGACAAAGGCGGCGATGTTCCTGGCCAGCGGCGAGGTCGTGCAGCCCACGGACGTGCTCTACAAAAAATCTATCATGGTCGAGCGCGGCAGTTTTCGACCCATCACGAAGACCACGCTGGACATGCTCGAGTGCGCCACCAGCCTCTTCGTGCAGGAGCCGAAGGTGCAGGGCGAGGAAGTCACCGTGCTGATGGAGATGACGTTGAAGAACCTCATCGAGGGCGACCGCATTGACCCGAAGGATTTCCTCGACCGCGTGGACATCCTCGGCGCGTTGGGCAAGAACGTGCTCATCTCGAACTACGGCGAGTATCACCGGCTCGCCGCGTATCTCTTCCGGCACACGAAGAAGATGATCGGCATCGTCATGGGCGTGCCGACGCTGCGGGAGATTTTCGAGGAGAAGTATTACACGGACCTGGAGGGCGGAATCCTCGAGAGCTTCGGCCGGCTCTTCAAAAACGATCTCAAGCTCTACGTCTATCCGCTGCGCGAAGCGAAGACCGGAGCGCTTATCACGGCGGGCAACGTGCGCGTCGCGCCCAACCTCCGCCATCTCTACGCCTACCTCGTGGAGAACCGGCTCATCGAGAGCCTGCGGGATTTCGACGAGCGCTGCCTGCCCATCTTCTCCCGCGACGTGCTGGCGAGCATCCGCTCCGGCGACGCGGCGTGGGAGGCGATGGTTCCGCCCGCCGTGGCGGAGATAATCAAGGACCGGAAACTGTTCAACTACGGGGTGGCTCCGTAGGTGGAGGCCTTGGCGCAGGGGCCCTGACACAGTCCTTGCGTGGCACCCGCGTCTCGCGGGCCGTGTTCGGCGTCCCGCCGAAGACGAGGCGCGGAAGAACAAACCGGCTGGATACGCCGAGTCGCTCCACGCTCGCGCGAGCGCGACACAGCACTTGCAAAGTATGGGTTAGGGATTCGTCCACCCCCGTTTCCGGCGAGACGCGGGTGCTACCCAAGGATTCAGCGGCTGAAGAGTTCCCCCGCGCGGAGGCCGAGCCACACGGCGGCGAGACAGAGCACCACGGAGAGCAGCACATTCCATCCCGCTGCGGGCCACTGGCCATCGCGCACGAGTTGGAGCGTTTGCAGGCTGAACGCGGAGAAGGTCGTGTAGCCGCCGCAAATGCCCGCCATCAGGAATGCCCGACCGTGCTCGCTCCCCCACCAACCCGTGGACGGCTGTGCCACGGCGGCGAACACGCCGATGAGGAAAGAACCGCTGACGTTCACCAGCAGCGTGCCCAGCGGAAATCCTTTGCCCGCCAGCCGCGTGACCCACTCCGCCAGTCCGTAGCGGAGCATCCCGCCCAGCGCGCTGCCGAGGCCGATCCAGAGGTAGATTCGCATGGTGGAAAGCTAGGAAGAGTGTCGCCGACTGTCAGCGGAAATACGCGACTCCAAAGGCAAGCGCGAGGCCCACGGCCACGAGCCACCACAGCCAACTCACGCCTTTCACCTTCGCGCGGTTGCCCTTCCTCTCGCCGAACTCCTCCTTCACAAACTCGTCGTAGTTGAATTCGTCATCGGGCAAGTCCAACCCCTGCCGGGTGGCGCGGTCGCTCCAGCCCGTCTGCTCATCCGCGCCGCACTGCGGGCAGGCCAGCGCGCGACGCGGCACCTCCGCACCGCAGTTGGGGCAGGTCTCGGGCGTCCTCATTTCCGCGCTGCGATAAACCACTCCACAAACTTCGGGATGCCGACTTCAATCTTCACCGTCGGGTTGTAGCCAAGCTTCGCGCGGGCCTTGGAGATGTCCGCATAGGTGATGGGCACGTCGCCGGGCTGCGGCGGCTGGCGGTCAATGTTCGCAGTCTTGCCCAGCGCTTTTTCCAATAGCGAAATCAGGTAGTCCAGCCGCACGGTCTGCGATTCGCCGAGGTTGAAGATGTCGAAGCCGAACTCCTGCCGCGTGCAGGCCATGATGCCGTCCACGGTGTCGGTCACGTAGGTGTAGTCGCGCGCCGTTGAGCCGTCGCCGAAGACGGGGATGGGCTTCCCCGCGCTGATGAGCGACGCGAACTTGTGGATGGCCAAGTCCGGCCGTTGGCGCGGGCCGTAGACTGTGAAGAAGCGCAGCATGGCGATGTCCATGCCGTAAACGTGATGGTAGGTGTGGCCGAGCGCCTCGCACGCGAGCTTGCTGGCGGCGTAGGGCGAGATGGCGCTGAAGATGGGGTCCGCCTCGCCGAAGGGCACCTTCGCATTTACGCCATAGACCGACGAACTGCTGGCGATGGTGACCTTGCGGACAGAGCGCGCACGCGCGGCTTCGAGCAGGTTCACAGTGCCCTCGACATTCACGCGCTGGTAGAGCGCAGGTTGTTGCAAGCTGGGCCGCACGCCCGCGCGCGCGGCGAGATGGATGACTTGGTCGAACTGCGCGGAGGCGAAGGCTTCTGCCACCGCCGCCGGGTCCGTCAGGTCGCCGTGGATGAAGGTGAACGGAAGCGCGAGCGATTGGAGGTCGCGCAGGTTCGCCTGCTTGAGCGCGGGCGAATAGAAGTCGTTCAAATCATCGAACGCGCAGACGGAGTGTCCGTCGCGCAACAGCCGCTCGCAGACATGGGAACCGATGAAGCCAGCACCGCCGGTGACGAGAATGTTCACGGGCCGGAAGGGTAATTACGGCCGAGGAGAAAGTAATTAGTAATTAGTGCGTAGTCGCCGAAATGCGGCGAGGCATCGTCCGCCGCCGATCACTCATCACTTTTTCCTCCACTCACATCACCATCCCACCATCCACCGCGAGCACCTGCCCGGTGATGTAACGCGCCGCCGGGCTGGCGAGGAAGACCGCCGCGTTGGCGATGTCCTCGGGCTGGCCAAGCGCGCCGAGGGGAATCTGCTTCAAGACCTCGGCCTTCACATCGTCCTTGAGCACCGCCGTCATGTCCGTCTCGATGAAACCGGGAGCCAGCACGTTCGCCGTGATGCCGCGCGAGGCCAACTCCTTCGCCACGGACTTGGTGAAGCCGATGAGCCCCGCCTTGCTCGCCGCGTAGTTCGACTGCCCGGCGTTGCCGATGAGGCCGATGACGCTGGCGACGTTGATGATGCGCCCCGAACGCTGCTTGAGGAACGCGCGGGTGAACGCCTTGGTGAAGTTGAACGCGCCTTTAAGATTCGTGTTGATCACCACGTCCCAGTCCGCGTCGCTCATGCGCATGAGCAGGCCGTCACGCGTGACGCCGGCGTTGTTGACGAGAATGTCCACCTTGCCCGCATCCGCCAAAATCGTCCCGGCTGCGGCGGTCACAGCCGTGCTGTCGGCCACGTCCACGGCCAGCGCCCACGCGCGGCGGCCCAGCGCGCGCACCTCGGCAGCGACCTTCTCGGAATTCTCCGCCGTGCGCGACACGCAGACGACGTCCGCACCCTCGGCGGCGAACTTCAACGCAATCGCCCGCCCGATGCCGCGCCCCGCTCCCGTGACCACGGCGACTTGTCCGTTCAAAGAATTCATAGGCCGGGATTTGTCGGCGGGGGCGGGGGTGAAGTCAATTCGTGAGTAAGCTGGACGCCCAGCAAACGAAACTCCGGATTCGCTCCGGTGATCTCCGCCCACAACTCGGCGAGTGCGACACGTCGGTCGCGCGAACGATTGACCCACTCCACTTCCGTCGCTGCGCCGGGCACGGTGAAGCGGATGCCCCAGATCGGATCAAACGCCTTTGCCGAGAGCGAATATCTCATGTCTCCGATGACCGCCGGATCACCCGGTGCGCGGGCGAGCCAGCCTTCGGAAAACCACGCGAAGCGCTCGAAGGAACGCAGCGGCCCGTCACGAGCCACCTCGGCGGGCGAGAGATCGCGCTGCGTCACCAACGGCAGCGAAGTCCCCTCGCGCCCCGTCACCGCGCCGAGCCACGGCACCCGCAGTCGGTCACTGTAGATGCGCCCCTCGTGCAGGTAGAGCGAACGCCAGACGAGTTGATTGCCCAGCGTGGGCATGACTTCGGCGCGGTCCCTGCGATGGCCTCGCGCTGCCGCCAGTTCCGCCTGCGCCCCGTGCGCCCGGGCTTTCTGCACCGCTCCGAGCGCCAGGTAAGCCGCGCAGAAACCCAGCGCGGCCCACACCCATCTGTAGGTGACCCGTGACGAACGCCGATCTGGCTCCAATTCGGAAATCGGAAATCGGAAATCGGAAATGGCCTTCACCACCAACCCAACCAACAGCGCGCCGGTGAACAGCGGGTCAACGATCGAGATTAAATCCCAGCCGAAGCGGTGCTGGGTGAACGGCACGAGGAACTGCGTCCCATAGCTCGTGCAGGCATCCAGCAGGATGTGTGACGCGCAGGCGAGCAACCCGCACAGGAACAGCGCGAGCCGCTGTTCCTTGAACGCGGCACGGAAGAACCACGGCAGCACGGCGAGGAGCGCGATCACTGGCGCGAAGGCAAAGGAGTGCGTGAAGTGCCGGTGCAGCTCGACGTTCAGCAGCGGGTCGCTCGCACTGTGGATGAGGAAGTCCGCGTCCGGCAGTTCAGCGCCCACCACGCCGATGACGGTGGCGCGCCAGCCGAGCTTGCGCCCAAAGCCGACTTGGCCAAGTGCCGCGCCGAGCAGCGCGTGAGTGAGCGTGTCCATGGCGCGGATTCCAACTGATTCAACCAGAGGACGGAAGCAGGAAGGAAGAGTCAGCCCCGATTAGTTGGTGCCACCCTTGAATAGGAACCGATACAGCGCGCCCTTGAGCTTCCGCTGCTCTTCCTCGCGTGCCTTCTGTTCGGCGGCTTGCCGCGCCAGTTGCTGCTCGCGCCAAGCCGTTCCTTGAAGCAGCGGATCGACGCCAATCGCACGAAGCGCTTCGTTGGTGGTCGGCAGGATGTTCGTGCCGGAGCCGACCTGTAAAGCCAGAGGTGGAGCCGCCGCGTTCGTGGTTCCTTCACTTCCGGTCGGCAAGGGCAACGGGCGCGAGTCACCAAGGCGGGGTCGTGGTTCGACTCCCACCAAGCCCAACATCGGACCGACCACCGCCGGCTTGGCTGGGACCGCCGCGGCGGGGGGAATCGCCGAGCGCAGCGGTGTGGCAGCCGGAGCGGTGGCCTGCGGTTTGGCGGGAAGGCTGAGTTCGCCC
>SIBB01000211.1 GCA_009695395.1 Pedosphaera sp.
CTCCAAGTCCACACTGGCTTCTTCGCAGCCCCCGCCGCGAGTGCGCCCATGGCGCTGGAGTCCACCCCGCCACTCAACCAAAGCAGGTTGCCGCCATCGGGCAGGAGGTCGCGCTCCAGCGCGCGTAGCAGCAACGCCCGCAGCCGCTCGGCGTGCTCGCGTTCGTCTGCCGGCGCATGGCGTGCGCCCACATGCTTATCGGGGTTCCAATAACGGATCGCTTTCACTGCGCCGGCAGTTGTCACGTGGCGCGCGCAGCCTTGGGGAACCAGTTTTACGCCTGTCAGAAAGGTGCGTCGGTCTGGGAAGCAGGGTTTGCCGCCCCACACCGCCACGACCAACAGGTCCAATTTCGGCTCCGTCGGTAGGAACCGGGCGAAATCGTCCAGCCGCGTGCCGAAGGCCACCGTCGTCCCGTCCGCGTGTTCGTAGAAGGGAACCCAGCCCGCGCAGGAGCGCACGGCGAGGGCGGAATCGTCCGGACTGAAGTGAAGGAAGCCGAAGTCGCCCGGCAGCTCGGCCAGCCGCTCCGGGGCGGTGCGGGCCAGCTCCGCCACCAGCGCGAGCCGTTCGCGGGGTTGGGCTGCTACATCGCCCATCAAGGTGTCGCGGCCCTCGGCGAAGGCCAGACCCAGCGCGCGCGTCTCCGCGCTGTCCGGCTCCCCGTCGGGCAACGGTGCGACGGCGCAAATCCAACTTGGGGCCGGCCGCCACACCTCCGCGAAACGTCCGCTCGCCACGAGTGCCGCAGCCACCTTGTCCCGGAGTTGCGGATCGGGGTGGCGGAGGGCGAAAAGATTGGCGAAGGGGCGGAGTTTCATACGGACGGCTGACAACTGGTCCAATCAAGGCCGCACGCGGCAGCAAGCTGCTGCGGCAATCCATGTGCGAAGGGCGGCCCCCAAGGAATGTGAGCGCGAAACAAGGGCACTTGTGCAGCGAGCGCCGCGAACAGCTCAAACTGACGGCGGAGCGGTGAGTCCATCTGCCATCCATAAACGCGCGCGTAGCCGTTGAGATGGAAGCTCGCCTCCACGGCAGAGAGCCGTTCCACGGACACTGTTGTTTGCACGCGCGAGGGCTGCGGAATCAGGATGGCCCGCAGCCGGGGCAGCGCCGTTTCGTTCCCGGTGAGCAGCAGGGTAGTGCGGCCATCCGCCGACCGGCTGGCGCTCGCAAGCGGGAACATATCCGTGAGGGAGACGGCGTTCGGACGCAGGCGCAATTCGCCCGTGCCCAAATGGCAAAGGAATTCCCCGCCCTCCGGCTTGAGCCGCAACACGTCGTCCGTCACGAGGCCGGCCCCGGATGAACAGAGCAGCGTGGCGAGCGTGGACTTGCCCATCCCCGAGGCTCCGATGAAGGCCAGTGCTGATCCGTCCACGGCGACAGCACTGGCATGCAGCACGGGTTCCCCGCGCAGGTTCAGCAGCCACGAGGGAACGCTGCTGTTGAGCAACAGTGGAAGAATCGCCTCCTTGCCCGGCAGCGCGTGGGCGGTGGCGAAGCGCAAATCGGCGCTGAGGCGGAACTCGCCGGTCTGCGGGTAAAACAGCGACCAGCCCGCGTCGGTCCTGGTCAACTGGATGCCGAAGCCGTTGCCAAAATCCGCCTTGGCCCACACTTCGCCCGCCGGGGGAGCGGCAGTGGCCGACAGCTCCTCACCGCACTGGACCGTCAGATCGGCCACGGATGATTCCGGCGCCGGCGGGGCGGTCAAGGGCAGTTCTGACCGGATGCAAAGACCGTAAAGCCCATAAGTGGAGAACGAACTCATGCGGCTCGCAAAGGTCACTCGCGACGCACTTCGACCAAGCCTGCGGCCTGAAGTTTCTGGAGCAAGGCGAGCAGGTCCGCACGGCAGCGGTCGGCGGGGACTTCATACTCGGCGAGCAGGGTGGCGAGGATTTCGCTGACCTTGCGCGGTTCGGCAGCCAACTGCCAGACGCGCGCGCCGACGGGGTTAAGGCCGAAGTATTTCCCCGAGTCGAGCTGGAGGATGGCCTGCTCCGCACCCATCGCGGACGAAATTTGCCGCGAGGAGATGGCTACGACTGAGTCCTCGAGAATTTTAATAGGTGCGGTGGTGGACATGGCTTGTTCTACGGTTGGGGCTCAATGCTGGGGAGAGTATGTTGGAATTGGCCGCGAATTCAAACTGGTTTCAGCAGCGCTAAAGCGCGCTCACGTCTCGGCCCAATCCCCGGGGGCAAGTGCCTGCCCGGCCATCTGGTAATGCGTCCGCACATCGCGGCGGTCGTTCAGCGGAATTCCGTTCAACTCGACCCACGCGTGGGCTTCAAACACGCCGTCCGTCTTGCGAAAGCCGAGCCGAAGGTCCGTCGCGACACCGGCGCGTTCCAGCAGCGCCCAAAGCACCAGCGAGCGTCGCAGGCAAGTGGCGGGCCAGGGGACGTTGCGGGCCGCGCGCTCGACGAGCCACGCGACGCGTTCCGGCGGGATGCCGGGATGCCGGGAGGATTTGGCGCGCCGTTTCGCCCATGTCGCCAGCCGCGAGTGGCAACGCCGCCAGCCGCGCACCCGCAGCTCGGCATCCACCACGGGGAGCATCAGCAGCGCGCGGAGGAAGAGCGCCTTCTCCGCGCGATTCAGGCCGATGAAATGTCGCAGCTTAGGCACGGGATGCGTCCCTCGGGTCCAGGCCGAAATACTGTTCCGTCTTCATGTTCAGCAGGACGGACTCGCGGTCTAGTTGCTGGAACAAGACGCCCTCGGCGAGGCGATAGACTGGCTCGGGGACGGTTGCGGTTGAATGATCCATTTGACCGATATGATCAGGAATTCCGGCCTCAAAGCAAGCGTCCGGTATGGCTTTGGCCCTGATGAGCGCAGCTCGCACGTCGCGAACCTCTTGGCCGCCGAGGTGAGGCGGCTGCCCGCCCACGAATGTGCGTGAGTAACCACTCCCCGTCTCGCCGTCTGATTGTCCGCCGGTCGCCGCGCCACTCATGAACATCACTCGCCCTGCCACCTTCTCCCGTCGCACTTTCCTCCGCGGTGCCGGCGTCACGCTCGCGCTGCCGTTGCTGGAGGCGATGACGCCGTTGCGCGTGCAGGCTGCTGCCCAATCGCCGCGCCGGATGGTTTGCATCAACACCACGCTGGGCTTGCACACGCCGAACTTGTTCCCCTCGGCGGCGGGCAAGGATTACGCGTTGACGCCGTATCTCGAACCGCTCGCGGAGTTCCGCCGCGACTTCACGGTCTTCTCCGGCCTCTCGCACCCCGAGGTGGACGGCGGGCATCCGGCGGAGCTGTGTTATCTCACATCCGCGCCGCATCCACGCGCGGACAATTTCAAGAACACCATCTCGCTCGACCAATACGCCATCGAGAAGCTCGTGCCGGACACGCGGTTCGGCTCGCTCACGCTCGCGTCGTCGTCGAGCCGGGGCTTGTCCTTCACGCGCAGCGGCGTGCCGATCCCGGCGGACGAGCGGCCCTCACGTGTGTTCAAGAACATGTTCGTGGACGGGACGGCCAACGAGGTGAACGCGCAGGTGCAACGGCTCAAGCAAGGCCAGAGCATCATGGACACCGTGCTGGGGGAGGCGAAGGACTTCCAGCGCGGCTTGGGCAAACCCGACCGCGAGAAGCTCGACGAATATTTCACCTCCGTCCGCGAGGTCGAGGTGCGCATGGTGAAGGCGCAGGATTGGGCGCGGCGCCCCAAGCCGAAGGTGGACGCCAAGCCGCCGGTGGACATCGCCAGCTCCGTGGAAGTGCCCGCGCGCGTGCGGCTGATGGTGGACTTGATGCACCTCGCGTTGCAGACCGACTCGACGCGTTTCATCACCTTCGCGTTGAACGGACTCAACGCCGTGCCCGTCATCGCCGGCGTCACGCAGGATTGGCACAACCTTTCGCACCACGGCCAAGACCCGGCGAAGCTCACCGAGTTGAAGGTCGTGGAACTCCAGCAGATGAAGCTCTTCGGCGAGCTGCTGGCGAAGCTCAAGGGCACGCAGGAGCAAGGGGGCAATCTGCTCGACCGCACCATCGTGATGTTCGGCAGCAACCTCGGGAATGCGAGCAGCCACGACAACAAAAACCTGCCGATCCTCGTCGCCGGTGGCGGCTTCCGGCACGGGCAGCACCTTGCGTTCGACCCGAAGAAGAACCCGCCGCTCTCCAATCTCTACGTGCAGTTCCTCCGTCGCCTGGGCGCGGAAGTGAACGCGTTCGGCTCCAGCTCCGGCAGTGGGACGATTCCGGGATTTGAGCTGGCCGGCTAGGCTTGCGAGAGGGCCTTCCGCCTCAATACTTCACTTCGCACTCCAGCTCCAACCAACCCGCGGAAGTGTGCGGCGTAAGGAGCGAGGTGCAGAAAAGCTGCGCGCGCGGCGCTCTGGAGAATTATCAACCGCTCACCGCTGCGAGATTTCCTGCCGCAACGGCGCGAGGTCGGGATCGGCGAGGGCCATCTGTCGGAGCGCCTCGCGGGCTTGGGTTTTCCCAGCGATCTCGAGCGCGCGGCTCAGCCAGTGGCGGGCGGCGTCGAGCTCGCCAAGCTGGCACGCGTAGCAGGCGAGATTGTAGGGGATGATGGTTTCGTCGGGAAAGAGTTCGACCGCCGGACGCAACGCATCCCACGCGGCTTGGAGTCCGCCGGCTTCTTTGCGCCGTGCCGCGTAGGCGCGATGAACCCAGCCGTTGACATCGCTGGGACAGGTTTGCACGAGCAGTTCGGCAACCGTGTGGGCGAGCGCCCATTGGTGTTGGTGGGCGTGCAGTTGCCAGAGCGCTTGCAGCACGAAGGGATGGGACTGCGCGCTGGGCGAGAGTTGGGCCAATTCGGCTTCCGCCTCAGCAGGTAGGTTGAGTTCCAGCCAGCCCTCGGCGGCGCGAACGAGGTGGACGTCGAGCGGTTCGAGCTGAGGAAGCGCGGGCTCGTTCACTCGCGGAGGCTGACTTTGTCGGTGCCGGGGAAGTCAGTGGGAACTTTCTGCGTGACCTTGCCAGTGACGGCCCATTCCGCGCCGCGCTGGAAGGTGACGATGAAGCCGACGCACTGCTGGGCCTCGCGCTTGCCGCCGCCGGCATGGCCGAGCGCGGTGTGGAAGACGCGGCCCTTGCCGAACGTGGTGGTCATCAACATCGGCTCGTGCCGGTCGGTGCCACTTTTCTCCTTGGGCGCGAAAGCCGTGGCGAGCACGGTCAGGTTTTCCGCCGGGCCACGGAGACGGTCGTAGAGTTCATCCTTCGCGTGCAGCCACTTCACCGGGAGGCCGGCCACGATGGGGTGACTCGGCTCACGGGTCTCGACGAAGAACTCATGCTGCGGGCCGTGGCTGCCGCCGCGACCGGGGGCGATGTCCTTGATGACCTTCGCCGCCTTCTCCTCCCAATAGACATACGGGCCGGACTTCTCGCTGCGCCCGCCCCAGCCGCCGAGGCCGATCATCTGGTTGTAGGCCGGCCAGTTCGGGAAGGAGTTGTTCGCCGCGTGGACGCTGACGAACGCACCGCCGTTGCGGACAAACTCCTCAAAGGCCACCTGCGTCTCCTTCGACCAGTCCGCGCCGTTGTAGTTCGAGACGACGAGTTTGTATTTCTTGAACTCGGGTTTGAAGGCGGACATGTCGCCCTTGTTGTCCGGCGTGGTGGCCACGTCCACCTCGAAGAGACCGGTGGCTTCGAGATACTTTTTAAGGTGCGGCGTGGTGCCCTTCCAATCGTGGTTGTTCTGGCCGTCCACGATGAGCGCCTTCATGGCGGCGGCGTGGGTGGAGGGGGTGGCGAGCAGGCAGGCGCAGAGGAGAACTGCGATGCGAAGCGAAGTTTTCATGGGCCCAAGTCTGCCGACAGGTCGAAGACACGGCAAGCTTGCGTGTTGCTGACCGCGCGGCCGGGAAGTTCAACGCTGGGATTCTTCCGAGGACTCGGCCACCAGCGTGTTCGGCCTAATTGCTCTTCGTGTCCGCTGCGTCGCGCAGGCCGTCGCCGAGGAAGTTGAAGGCCAGCACCGTGATGAAGATGGCCGCGCCGGGCGCGAGCAGCCACGGGTAGCTGCGCAGGTGCTCGGTGTTCTGTGCAGCGGTGAGCATGTTGCCCCAGCTCGCCTGCGGTTCCTGGATGCCGACGGCGAGGTAGCTCAGGACGACTTCGCCAAGGATGTAGTAGGGCACGCTGAGGGTCGCGGCCACGATGACGTAGCTGAACGTGCTCGGGAGAATATGCCGTGTGATGATGCGCCACGGCGTTGCGCCCAGCGCGCGCGCGGCGAGGACGAATTGCCGTTCGCGCAGGCTCAAGGCCATGCCACGCACCACGCGCGCCATGCTCGCCCAGCCGATGAAGCTGAGGATGCCGATAATCATCGCATAGGCCTGCGTGGAGGAGATGTTCGCCGGGAAGGTGTTACGCAGCGCGATGATGAGGTAGAGCGACGGGATGGACATGATCAACTCGCACACGCGCATGATGACGGTGTCGGTGCGCCCGCCGAAGTAGCCGGAGATGCCGCCGTTGAGCATCCCGAACGTGAACG
>SIBB01000212.1 GCA_009695395.1 Pedosphaera sp.
CCTCGCGTTCGCCGAAATCGTAATGCTGTGGCTGGCGATTGCCGCGACACTCGCGGCCTTTCTTCCCGTGCATCGCTCCGCCGCGTGGCTGACGACAGGATGCGGGTAGTTTTTTCCAAGCTCGACCCCAGCAGCGCGCAGGATTTCAGCCGACGCCGCGTGCGGTTGATGCAGCCATTTGTCAGGAAGCTTCGCGAGTTCGGGACACCACTTGCGGACATAGTCGCCGTGCGGATCAAATTTCTCGCCCTGGCTCGTGGGATTGAACACGCGGAAATAAGGCGCGGCATCCGCCCCGCACCACAGACAACCGCCGCCAGCAGTGCGAGGGTTCTGGTGGTTTTCATCGGGTGGATTCTCAAGGCTTTTTCACGGGGGACGAATTCCCCGCCGGCAGCGCGCGGGCCAGTTGTTCTTTGACGAACGTCCGCTGCGCCTCCTTGAAGTCGGGCGGAAACAATTCATGCCCCTGCTTCGGTCCGATCATGATTTTCTTTTCTTGGCCAGGAATCAGATTGTGCATGGCGATTGCGCCAAACACATTGCCATCGCGCAGCCCGGTCTGAATCAATACCGGGCACTGGATGAACCGCGCGAAGTTCACCGGATTGTAATAGGAGAAAGTCCGGCGAACCGCGGCGGTGGAGCATCTCCCGTTTGCGAGACCTTCCAAAAACTCGTCCATGGCGTGACCATACGGTTCGGTGAAGGCGGGCACGCCGATGAGCGCCGCCGTCACCCTCGAATCCAGCCCCGCCACCCAGATCGCGCCCGCGCCGCCGCTGCTCCCGCCATCCACAATCAATGTCCGGCCGTCCCAATCCTCGCGGCTGGTCAGATAGTCAATCGCCCGCATCATTCCCAGGATGCCGCGCCGATAGAAAAATTGCTCCCGGCTCTCCACTCCGTGCCGCAGGTAGCACTGGTAGAAGTCGCCGTCGCGCGCGTCGAGTTTGCTGTAATGCTCCTTCGGCTTATCCGTCGGCAGGTCGAACCAGCTCACCGACATCGTCATAAAACCAAGCCCCGGATACAGCGCCTTTGGATCAAGCTTCGCCCCATCCACGCCGCCCGCGGGAATCTTGAGATAGGCCGGATGCTTGCCAGCGCCTTTGGGTTTGCTCAACCACGCCCGCACCTTCGCGCCATCCACGTTGTTCAAGGTGACGCGATACGCGTCGAAATTTGTCTCCGGCGAGCGGCTGGGTTCCAGCTTCACCACGGCGCCGACCGGCACCGCCGCGAGCAGCGCTTTCTGCTCGTCCCAGAACTTCCGAAAATCGGCCGGCGCCGCGTTGGTGGAGCGAATCTTCGGCCAGTCGAACGCTGCGCCGGCGTCGCCGCGCACGCGCCCGGGAGCATCCGGTGTCGTCGTGGCCCAGGCATAAAGGACACCGGGTTGCTCCAGCCTGCCCCGGACGGTCACGGGTTTTCCGGCAAGCGGGAGTTCGTGGTCGGAGAGGTGTCCCACGCCACCTTTGCCGAACAGATGGACGTAAACCGTCCCCTTCGCCACGTCGCTACCCCGGTCGAGCACGCGAATCGTGAACACCGCATCTTCGCCGACGCGATATTGCCCGTCCGGATGGTCCGGCGAAATCTGGATGACAAACCGCGTCTGCCCGAACTGGGCGCGCGCAGGATCGTCCTGCGAAAAAACGGGCTGGGCCGGCACGAGGAACGCAAGTGCCGTCCACACGCAGGCCAGCGTGATCAGTGTCTGAGTCTTCATGGGTTCCATCACACGGGTTCTTTCGAATCTTCGGCCGACGCGCCCGGGATTGGCAAGCTCCTTATCGCAGGGCCGGGTGTTTCAGTGCGGCTTCCTATCGTTCATAAACCTTCGCAGCGGTGGTGAAACCCTTCACTTCATCAGCGGCCTTGCCAGGGAAGACCTCGAACTTCAGCTTCCGCCCCTGCAGCAATTGGGCAAACACCACGCCCTGCGCCGCATCCGCGTCGTGGCGCATCTGCCGGTCCCCGGAACTGCCGAGTTGGCCCCAGATGAGTTCGTATTTCACCACGCCGGCGGCCAGTGCGCGCAGCAGGCGCAGCGGGTCCGTGCCTTGGGCCAGCCGCACCTTAATTCCCTTCGGCACCAAAACGGTTTCCATCCGCGTCCACAATGGAGCCGTCAGGACACACATCAACGGGAACAACGTATTCCTCGACTGCCATTGCGTCCTCAAAGTCACGGTGGCCGTCAATGAACTCCTGAAGCCGTGTCATGGCAAAGTCGGCAATCTCACGTTGCGCTTCGACTTCCGTCTCGAAGACGCACGGCTTGCCGTCGCCATCGCGAACCGAAGGCACAGACCCTTCGCAAACTGTGGTGATGTAGATGCAGAATGCCGGCTCGCTCATGGCTCGGCAGTTACACCTGGAAGGTTTGCTCGCAGCGGCAAGCCAGAAGTTTGAGCAAGCCGGCTCGTTTTGCAGGCTCGCACTGGGGGTGCTGGGTCGTAAGCTCGGCGCATGGCCAAGACAACGAACGTGAAGTGGACCCGCGAGCATTTGCTCATCGCGTTGAACCAAAAGAGCTGCGGAATTTCCGCCTTGTGGTGCGTCAGGTTCTCGTCGAACGCCGCGCGCACGGACACGCCGGGCTTCTACAACTCGATGACCACCAGCGCCAGGCCGTTGACGAAGCCGACCGGGGGGAAGTCCGAATTACGAAATTCAGTCAGTTCAACAATCGAAACTCGGCATTCGACATTTCCTACTGAAAACGATCCCGCTACGGATGCCCTTTGTCCCACGGCCATGGCCAGCAGCGGAAAGATTCTGATCTGTAAAATTTGCCGCCCTGTGACTGTGAAATAGCGCTGGTTCAATGGGGTTGCCTTTGAAAGACTCGTTGATCAGCTATGCCCGAGAACACTTCTTTCACAACCGCTTCCGAACCTCCCAGAAAGCTACCGCGCGGTGTCCCTTTCATCATCGGCAACGAGGCGGCCGAACGCTTCAGCTACTACGGGATGATGTCCATCCTCACGATCTATTTGAGCCGGCAGCTGAATCTTGGCGATGTGGAAGGCAAGAAGATCGTCCACCTGTTCGCGACGGCGGTTTATTTCCTCCCGCTCTTCGGCGCGTGGATCGCGGACAAATGGCTCGGACGTTACTGGACCATTCTCACCATCTCGCTCTTCTACTGCGCGGGTCACGGCGCGCTGGCGCTCTTCGAGGGTAATCTCCCTGGCGTGTATCTCGGACTCACGCTCATCGCCATCGGCGCGGGCGGCATCAAGCCCTGCGTTTCGGCGCTCGTCGGCGATCAGTTTCCACCGGGCAACGAGCAGGGACTCACGCGTGTTTATGGCTGGTTCTATTGGTCGATCAATTTTGGCGCGGCCTTTGGCTTTGCCCTCATCCCCATGCTGCGCGACAAACATGGCTACAGCTGGGCCTTCGGCGTGCCGGGCATCGCGATGGCGGTGGCGACGTTCATCTTCTGGCTGGGGCGGAAAAATTATATTCGCGTGCCGCCGCAGCGAAAATCTTCCCAAGCCGGTGTGATGACGGTGCTGCTGTTCGCGTTCAATAATCAGAGCCAGAGGAAGCCCGGCCAGCGCTGGCTGGATGTCGCGCTGGCGAAGTTCAACGCGGAAGAAGTGTCCGCTGTCCGCGCCGTCGCTCGCATCGCCCTGGTCTTCCTCACTGTCCCCGTCTTCTTCGCGCTCTACAACCAGGTCAACAGCACCTGGGTCTTGCAGGGCGAGAAGATGAAACCGTTTGACGTGTTTGGTTTCAAAGTGGACGGCGAGAGGATGCAAGCCGTCGGTTCCATCCTCGTGATGATCTGGGTGCCCATCCTCACGTATCTCGTTTATCCGCTATCGGAGAAAGCAGGCCTGCGTCCCACGCCGTTGCGCCGCATGGGTCTGGGCATGGTGCTCGCGGGCGTCACCTACGTCATCTCCGGCTGGATGCAGGGCCGCATCGACGCGGGCGAACAACTGAGTCTCGCGTGGCAGCTTGTGCCCTACATCGTTCTCGTCGCGGGCGAAGTGCTCGTGTCCGCGACAGGATTGGAATTTGCCTTTGCCGAGGCCCCGCAATCCCTGCGCAGCATGATGATGAGCCTGTGGCTGCTCACCATCGCGGGCGGACATTTCCTCATCGCGATCTTCACTGATTTAAACGCGCGCTTCGTGAAGGCCAGCGGGGCGAAGGAACTCTACTTCTACGCCGGTCTGATGTTTGTCGTGAGCGTGATCTTTATGGGCATCGCGACGTGGGTGACGAAGCGCAACCAGTCGGCGGCGTGACGACGCTGGTGGAACGTGAACAAGCGAAACACCGTCGCCCTTGCCGCCTAACGCCAGCGCAGCTTGAGCATCCGCGAATCGAGCGTCGCCGACATCGGCGGCGGCTTCGTGATGGATGACTACGTGATGGTGAGGTCGCTGTAGCGCCCACTACTTCAACTTCGCCCGCACCAACTCCGGCAGATACTTCATCGGCACGGAGCCTTGGGAGAGCACGGCTTCGTGGTAGCGGGCGAGGTTGAACTTGTCGCCCAGTTCCCGCTGCATCTGCTCGCGCATCCGCACATGGGCCATGCGACCGACGAAGTAGGTGCTGAGCTGCGTGGAGGTCTGCTTGGCCCGCACCAGCTTCAGGCTCGCTTCCTCCTGGGATTGAAACGCGCCCTCGACCATCAGGCGGATGGCGTCGTCGTCGGACATGTTCGCGCAGTGGAGTTTGTGATCGAGAATAGAGTTGCACACGGCGCGCAAATAGAACTTCAACTGGTTCAGGCGGAGTTGAAGTTCATCCGGCCCGGCGCCGTAGCCCTGGTCGAGCATCATCTGCTCGGTATAGACGGCCCAGCCCTCGATCATCACGCCCGAGCCGAGCACGCGGCGGAGGAGCGAGGGCGCGCGCGAGGAGTATTCGAGCTGCACGTAGTGACCGGGATACGCCTCGTGAATGGTGAGGATTTGCAGCATGTGGCGGTTGTATTCCTCGAGCAGGCTTTTGGTGCGCTGCACGGTCCAGTCTTTCGCCGGCGGACTGATCGCGTAAAAGCTCGGCGCCTCCGGATCGAGTGCCGGCGCTGCGTTCAAGTAGGCGAGAGAATTGCCGCGCTGAAACTCCGGCATCGCGATGATCTGGCAACGATCCGGCTCCGGCAGGCGCAGAATGTTTTTCTCGCGGATGAATTTCTTGATGCTGTCCACCTGCGCGCGCGCATCCGCGAGCAATTCCTCCGGCTTGCTGTGCTCCTTCGACACGGCGGCGATGACCTTGGCCACCGTCTCGCGCTTGCCCGCCGGGTCCGCGACGGGCAACGGTGTTGCCGGGAAGTAGCGATGCCAGAGCTGGCGCGCAATGACATACATGTCGTTATGCACGCGCGTGAATTCCGCCTCCGCATCGCGCAACACTTCGTCAGCGCTCAGTCCGGCGTTCAGCGTGTATTCGAGCTTCTTTGAGAACTTGCGTTTGCCGAGCCGCCACTCGTCGGTCGCGCGCGGCAACAGTTCCTTTTCCAGCCACTGCTGATAATCCTTGAGCGCCGGCACCACGCGCGCCGCCTCGGCCTTGAGCGCGGCGAGTTGCGCGGTCTGGCCCACCGTCTCGAACAAGTCGCTCTCGTAGAAACCGATGGAGCCTTTGTTCTGCTTGATCGCCGTCTCCAGCACCGCGCGTGGCGGGTGCTTCAGGTTCGCCTTCGCCGCCGCGACGACATTGGGGATTTGTTTCATCCGCCCGATGGCGTTGGCCACGTTCGTCTCCTTCGGCAGCCGCGACTGCGTGAGAATGAGGAACACGCTGTCGCTGATGTATTCGTTGTAAGCGCGCGGATTGGTGGCAAAGGGCTGCGTGTTCTCCCGCACCCAGATGGACGCTTCGAGCTCGTGGTTGAAGATGTCGAAGTTGATGCGCTCGTCCGGCGAGAGTTTGGCGCGGTCGATCTCCTTGTGCAGCCGCGCGCGGGACTGCTTCAAGTGCGCGAGCGATTTCTCCAGCGCCGCGGGGGACAGGTCATCCATCCGGTCATCGAACCGATGCTCGCCCAACGCCGTGGCCTCCGTCGGATGCAGTGCGAACCGCTCGTCGAGGTAACGACGGAAGAAAGTTTCAAGTGGCGAATCCGCAGCCAGGACGGGCGCAGCCAGCGCACCGCAGAACGCGACGGCGAGAGTGTAGTTTTTCAAAGTCTTACGCATAACGATCTCAATTGAGGAGTGTGAGGTCGATCGACGGGATTTTGCCACCGAGGATTTCGCTGACGTGCTTTCCGGTTATCTGGCGCTCGCTCATGGCGAACTCGATGATGAAGGATTCGTAGATGCCCCCGAAGGCGTCGTAGTCCAGCGAGGGGGGAATCTCGGAGACTTTCTTGAGCTGTTCCTTGAGGAGGGCGCTGGTGAAGAGGTTGTAGGTCTTGGGCAGGACGCCGGCGAGCTGCGGGTTGTGCTTCTCGATGTCGCGCATGGCGGCATTGACCTTCGCGCCTCGGCGCGCAGTGTCCGGGCCTGTGGCGATTTCCTTG
>SIBB01000213.1 GCA_009695395.1 Pedosphaera sp.
TGAGCTGTCGCAAGCGGGTTTTTTGAAGCAAGCTTCTGCGCCAACCCGTGCGTCTCCCAAATCACGGAGCAATTCCGATCAACTTCAACATCGCCTGCCCCATCGCCTCGCCGATCAGCCAGTAGGTCTCGGCGTTGGTGTTCCAGTGATAACCCTGACCCGACGGGGACACTTCCTTCTCCCGCCAGAACGACTTCGTGCCGACGAAAGCCACGTTGCCCTTGAACTCCGCGTGCTCGGCGACGGCGGCCTGCGCCTTCATCAGCGACAGCGCGCGCGGATGCGTCTCGCCGGGGCCAGTCATGCCGGTCTCGCCGATGACGAAGGGCAGCTTCGGCAGACCGAGGTCGCGGCGCACATCGCGGATGAAGTGGGCCATGTTGCTCTCGTATTCCGCGTTGAACTTGTCGTTGATGCGGTCGTTCCATCCTTGGTGCCAGCCGAAGCCGACGACCTCGTATTTTCCGTCGCTGCTGGGCACGAGCGCCTTCACCTGCGCCAGCGCGGCCTTCGTGAGCGCGAGCGTCTCGCGGTAATACTTGCCGAGGATGGCGGGGTCTTGCGCGAGGGCCGCGTCATTCTTCTCGCCGAGCGAATACGGCGGCTTGCCCGCGCTGGGCGGGCGGAAATCCACCGCGAGGCTCTTGCCGCCCCACGCGCACTTGATGAGCAGCACCGGCTCCTTGAGCGCGTCGCCCGTCACCCAGCCGATGCCCAACTCCGGGCCAATCTGCGTCTCCTTCGCGCCGAAGCCGACGGTGAGCGGGCCTTCGCGGTCGAGGTAGCTGATGAAAACATCGTCGCGCACGCGCCACTTGTCGGCGGCGTCCAGCAACGGCGCGAACTTCGCTTTGCTGGCAGCGTCCTTCGCGAGGAATTCCAGCGACCCTTTGCCGCCATTTCGCTTCGGGTCGGCGGCGATGAAACCCTGGCCCTCCATGTTCGACTGGCCGGCGAGGATGAAGACCTTGACCGTCGCTGCCCGCGCGTCCGCAGCGCACGGGGAAACCTGGAGCAGCCCGGCCAGCGCGGCGAGCAATGCGACTCTAAAAACAGTTTTCATACGGTCAAGGCTGACAGCACTGCGGGGCGTTGCCCACTCTCAAACTGAAGCGCCCAGCATCATCGAGCTGCGGGCTGCCAGTGCGGCCAAAGCGCCGCGTGACCGGGCTGCATCTGGGTGACTTGCTTGGTCGAACCGTCGGCGAGCTTCAACACCAGGATTTGCCGGATGCCATCGCGCTTCGTGCCGCAGACAAGGAACTTTCCGTCCGGTGATGGCTGCGGGTGATAATGAGTCGTCCCTTCCGCCGAACTTGTGAGCTGCCCGCTCTTGCCGTCGAGCGTGACCCGGAACAACTCCACGTTCTTCCCGACCTTCGCCGTGTGGAACACCGCCCGCCCATCCACCGACCACACCGGCGTATCGCTGCTGCCGCCGTGGAAATCCGGCACGTCCAGAAACTCCGTCACGCCGCGATAGCCGCCGCGGTCGGCGAGCTTGCGCAGCCCGCTCCCGTCGGCGAGCGCGACGTGCGGATGACAGTTGTAATGCTCGCCGCTGAGGAACAGGACGTGCGTGCCGTCCGGCGACCACGTGGGTGCGAAGTTGAACGGCTGGCCCGTGTCCACCCGCCGCGCGTTGCCCCCGTCCGCGTCGGCGAGGAACACCTGATAGTTCTTGTGATACGCGATGCGCCGCCCGTCCCGCGAGCTGCTGAAGCCGTAAGCAAATTCTTTCGAAGCCTTCGTCAGGTCCGTCTTGTTCCGCCCGTCGCGGTCCATGCGGAACGGGTGCGAGTTCCCATCAATGATGGCGGTGAAGCCAAGTTTCGTGTCGTCGCCGGGCCAGTAGAAGAGGCCGCCGTTGTAGCTGCTCACCCGCTCGACGGCGGTGATGTTCGTCGCGCGCCCCGTGGCCAGCTCGACGAGGAACGCGTCCACCAGCCAGCCGTCCTTCGTGTGGCGAAACTGCTTGTGCTCCTCCTCCCAGCGCGCGTTCTCCGGGCTCTGCCAGCCGCGCGAGATGACCGCCGTCTTTCCGTCCGGCGACCAGCCTGCGAACTGCGTCCACGCGTCCGGCTCGCGCACGATGTCGGCGGCCAGCTCGCGCCGCCCCGTGCCATCGGCCCGCGTGACCACCGCACGCATGGTCCGCACGTTGGCGTGCCGACCGCCGGGGAGGTCGGTGCGGAACTCGGTGAAGCCCAGTAGCGGGGCGCTGCGCTCGGCCTCGGCGGCGTGTAGCAACGACGAACCCAGCAGGGCGAGGCAGAGAAGGTGTTTCATGGCGATGTGTTCAGTCTGCGCCGCGGACCTTCGCCTCACGCCCCAGCCTTTCCACCGGCAGCTTCAAGAAGAACAGGCCGGGACCACCCGCCTGCTTCGGCTCCACATCGTAGAACACGACGCCGATGTTCCCTCCGCCCAGTTCCACCGTGCGCGGGCAGGCGCGCCCACCGATGGCCCGGCCGGGATTAAAATACTCGAAGACCTCACCCCACGTGACGCCGTCGTCGCGCGAGAGCACGTATCGGATGCGCTCGCCGCCCACGCCAGGCCCGAGGATTTCCGAGGCGAGCAGCCAGCCGTTCGCGAGGCAGACCATCTCGTGCCGCCAGCCTTGCTCCTTCAAGTTCGGAAAGTTCGCGATGGCCTGCCACGACTTCCCCGCGTCCGTGGACCGCAGGCCGGCGCCGCTGATGAAGCTGCCCTTCGACGTCCGCACGATGGGCACCAACCCGTGCGCACGGCCATCGCCGAAGGGCTCGCTCGTGCCGGTCGTGGGGTCGAACACCTGCGTCTTGTCGCTCAACGACAGCAGCCACCGGTTCGCGGCGAGTTCCACGATGGGATGCCGGATGTTGCTCACGACTTTCTCGTCGCGCGGGAACGGCTTCGGGTCGCTCCACGTCAGCCCGTCGTCGCTCGACAGCGAGTAGAGGACGGAACGCGGCTCCTTCTCGTTCGTTGGCTCGCTCCAGCGGTTCCACGCGTGCAGGAGCCGGCCGTCGCGCAACGTCGTGAGCGAGCCGGGGTAGTAAGTCTTCCCGACCGTCGGGGCGAAAGGCTTCGGCTCGCTCCACGTCGCGCCGCCATCGGTCGAGCGCGTGAGGCGCAGGTCGCGGTGATTCACGTGGCCGTAGGTGACGATGAGCGTGCCCTTCGCACTGACGCACGCAGCCGGGTGGATGTGACCGCTGACGGGATTGCCGATGCGGACTAATTTCAACTCCTCGGCCGCGAGCGCCGCAGAAGTCAGACCGAACGCGGCGGCGGCGACCCGCAACGCGAGGCAGGGAGCGAGCTTCATGACTGACACCTCACTTCTTCGGCTGCACCTCGGCGAGGATTTTCTTCCCTTCGACCTCGCCGATCTCGCGCACGAAAATGTTCCGCCAGCGAATCTCTCCGCCGTGCGTCTGGAGCATGATCGGGCCTTTGGCGGGCAGCGGCAGCTTCTTGTCCCAGTAGTTCTCCATCACCGCGCCGTCCACGACGAGCTTGCCGTTGAGCCAGACCCATGTGGTCGCGCCGACCTGCCGGATACGGAACGCGTTCCACTCGCCGAACGGTTTGTCCGCCAGCACGAGCGGGTCGCGACCATGCGTGCCGGCCGTGTTGTTGAAGAGCCCGCCGGAGCCAAGGTGCGGCTTGCGCGTCGGGGCCTTCTCGCTGAACACCTGGTTCACGTCCCAGATCTGCACCTGCGGCGTGCCGCGCAGATAGATGCCGCTGTCGGCCTTCGCAACCGTCTTGTATTCGAGGAGGAACTCGATGTCGCCAAGCTCCGCGTCCGTCGTCGCGTAAGGCCCGGTGCCGACGTTGACCAACTCGCCGTTCTCGACGCTCCAGTGCTTCGCGAAGTCCTCGCGCTGCTGCTTCAGGTTCGCCGCCTTCTTTTCGCCCTCGAGCTTCGCGCCGGTGTGCGGGTTCAGACCATGCCAGCCGGTGAGATCCTTGCCGTTGAACAGCGCGCGGAAACCCTTCGGCGCGGCGACCTCGGCGGCATGCAAGGTGGTGTGAAGAAGAGTGGCGAACGCGAGGAACAGCGTGATTTTCATGCGCGTCTTGGACTGTCCAGCCTGCGCCTAAATTCTCTGGTTTTCCGGGGCGCGGAGGACATTTTCTCCAGCGGCGAAAATTATTCCTCGAGAGATGCGCGGCGCCCACGGTGAATCAAGGGGATGATTGACTGCTACTGCACCACCTCGACGTCACGACCGACCACAGGATTTACAACGAGGTCAGCAAGCTCCCGCGGATACTACCGTGCCGCCGTCACGCGCTCCGACTTCACTTCCAGCCCCGCCCAGTGGGCGAACTCGAAGCTCCAGCCGTTCGCCGCGTTCTCCAACCGCAGTAGGATTTTCTGACCGGCAAGCGAGGTGAGGTCCACGGTCACGGGCTGCCAAACTTCGCTGCCTTGGCGGGCGATGAGCTGCTTGTGGAGCGGCTTTCCGTTGGCGAGGACGCGGAGTTCCCAGTCGCTTTTCTCGTGCGCGGCGACGAGGAACTTCAGCGTGGTCTTCTGGCCGGCGGGGACGATTAACTCGCGTTCGAGGGCGGCGGGTTTCTCGCGGTCGAAGGGATGCGTGAGCAGGACGTTTCGCTGGCCGGCGTAGTCGAGGAGCTTCGCGGGCGTGCCCTCGAAGTCCGGCGCGATGACGCGCCACTCGGGGTTCCAGAGGGAAACGGACTCCCAATCGGCGCGCTGGCCGGAGTCAGCCTTCTTCGACCCCTTCGGGGCCGTGGCAGGCGGGACGCCTGCCCCACTATCGTTCTTCCAACTGAACGGTGCCTTATCCCCCGGCGGGTTCAGGAGGTAGGCGATGAGGTTGCGGAAGTCGGCGTCGGGCATCTGCTCCAGGCCCTCGGCCATCACGCTCAAATCGCTCACGCGCAGCTTGGCGATGTCGCTCTTGGCCACTACATCCTCCTTCGGCCCGGCGCTCAGGAGGCGCACGCGCGTGTCGGTGTTCTCGACCATCCGGCCGCTCACGCTGCGGTCGTCCTTGGTCGTGATTTCCACCATCTCGTAGCCCGCTCCGATGATTTGGTTCGGGTCAATGATGTTGGCCAGCAACGCGTCGAGGCTGCTGCGGCCCACGCCTGTCAGGTCGGGACCGATGTCCGCGCCCTCGCCGTGGAGCTTGTGGCAGGTGAAACAAATCTTCTTCGCCACCTCGTGCCCAGCCTTCAAATCCGGCTGGCCCTTCGCGTTGAGAATCATCTCCTTCTTCGCGGCGATGAGTTTCAGCTTGTCCGCGTTCGCATCGCGCACGCGGCCGAAGATGGCGGTGGCGCGCTTGGCGAGCATCCCGTAATCCGCGGCGCTGCGCGTGAGGGTGCGGATGGTGGCGGCGGGAATGTCGCTGGCGAGAATGCGCTTCTGCTCCAGCTCGCTGAGGAGTTGCGAAGCCCAATTGCCGCGCGAAGCCAACGTCTCGGCGGCGGTGCGGCGCGCGGCAGGGCTGAAGTTCTTCCACTGGGCGAAGATCGCCTCGGCGGTCGTCTGCCCGCCGAGCTGGCTCAGGCCGGCGATGGCTTCGAGCAGGAGCGGCTCGGGGTTACCGGGCGCGATGGCCTTCATCAACGCTTCACGCGCGGCGTCGTTCTTGAGCTGGCGGGCGGTCTGCGCGGCCTTGAGTCGTTCGTCGAGCGGGGCCTTCGCGTCGTTGACGAGCGCGAGGCTGGCCTGCATCGCGCCGGCGTCGCCCCAGAGCGCGCCGAGCTGGCGGGCGGGGCGGGCGACCTCTTCGCGGGTGCTGGCGAGGAGCGGCTTGAGCACGGCTTCGGTGGGCTTGGCGGGCTTGAGCGCCTTGCCCTTCTGGCCGTCCACGAGGCCGCTCAGGGCGGAGGCGAGGAGCGGGTCGGTCACGGGCAACCCGCCGAGGAAGTCCAGCGCGGCGTCGAGCTGCGCGGGGTTTTGCAGGTCGCAGACGCGGCGCATGGTTTTGTAAGTGAACGTGCCGGCGAGCGGCGCGGTGCGGACTTTGTTCAGCAGGGCGAAGGCGAACTTCGGGTCGCGCGCCACGAGCGGCTCAGCGGCCATCCAGACGAGGTGGTTCAACAGGAGGTCCGTGGCCGTGGGCGTGGCAGTGATGAGCGCGGCGAGAATCTCGGCGATGGCCGCCGCGTTCGGCTCGCGCTGCGGCTTGGTGTTCACGGTGAGCGAACCCGAGGTGAGCTGGCGGCAGGCGGTCGCGACGGCGATGCGCACGGTGGGTTCGCTATCGCTGGCGAGCTGGCGGAGGAGCGCGAGGTCCTTAGCGTTGCCGAGCTGCTGCTCGCCGATGAGCCGGGCGGCCCAGGCGCGGATGGTCGGCTCTTTATCAGCGGCGGCCTTGGGGAGTTGGTCATCCGCGAGATAGCCGGAGCTGTGGAGCGTCCAGAGCGAGGCGAGGCGGGTTTCGAGCGCCGGGGCATCAGCGAATTGCTTTTGCAGCAAGCCCATCACCGTGTCGTCGCGGCGGTCGTTGAGGACGCGCTGCGCCA
>SIBB01000214.1 GCA_009695395.1 Pedosphaera sp.
ATACAGCCGCGTATTCAACAGCACTGCGATGAAAGCTCGCTCATCGAAGCGCAGACGAATCATCGTCTGCGTGAGGAAGTCCATCAGCTCCGCGTGCTCCGGATTTGGCAGCGCCGAGAGGCTGTCCACGGGCTCGATCAGCCCCGCGCCCATGACGCGCTTCCACAGACGGTTCGCGATGTTCTTCGCGAAACGCGGATTGCGCGGCGAGGTCATCCATTCCGCGAACGCCTTGCGGCGATTGCCATCGCCCAGGTTGGCCTCGTCGCCAAAGAGCGTGCGTGGCTCCACCGATTTGCCGCGGAGCGCCGTGTCGTAGGCGTAGGTCTCGGGAAACTTCAGTTGCTTGTCCGTATCCACGGTCAGCCGTTTCAGGGGCGCGATCGTCCCGCTCACGCTCTGCCCCAGCGCCACGTCTTTTTCCATCGCGGCCATCTTCGCCTTGATCTCGGGATACTGTTTCACGTTGTCTGGCGAATACCCGCCGGGGCTGCCGAGATTGCTCACGCCAAACGTGAACGCCGTCATCTGGTAGAAATCCTTTTGCGTGATCGGCTCCAGCGGATGATCGTGGCACTGAGCGCACTCGATGCGAGTGCCAAGGAAAATGCGCGACATGTTCGACGTATGATCGAGCGGCATGCCGAGATCGCGCACATAGAAACCGACCGCGCCATTTTCCCACAGGTAGCCGCTCGCCGTGACCAACCGCCGAACGAACTCATCATACGGCATGCGCGAGCGGATGGCGTCCTTCACCCAGTCGTCGTAGAGCTTGCCCGGCTGGCCTTGAGCGAGCCCGCGCGTGTTCAGACGCAGAAGGTCCGCCTTCCAGTTGAACATGTGGCTCACGTAGCCCTCGCTGCGGAGCAGTTCATCGATCAGCTTAGCGCGCTTGTCGGCGTCCTTGCTGTCGAGGAAACGCGTGCTCTCCGACAAACTCGGGATGCGGCCCACGACATCGAGATACACGCGGCGGAGAAATGTCTCATCGCTCGCCGGCGCGTTCAGTTTCGTGCCCTTCGCCGCGTGAGATTGCTCCACCCGCTTCTGCACTTCCGCGCTCAGTTGCCGCACATCCGCGCGAGCAAGCGAAGCATCGCCCGCCGGCAGAGCAGCACCGCGATGATCGAACTTCACCCACGAATCCAGCTTCGCTCCATCCGCGATCCATTGCCGCAGCATCGCGCGCTCCGCATCGCTCAAAGGCTGCGCGCCACCCTTCAGCGGCGGCATCACGTCCTCGTCCGTATGCGGCAGCGACACGCGCTTCAGCAGTTCGCTCTCCTCCGGCTTGCCCGCGACAATCACAACGCTGCCGCGAATCCCCTCCGCCGAATCGAGGCGCAGCTTGCCCTTCGGCTTCGCCTGCTTCTCGCTGTGGCAGGCGAAACAGTGGTGATAAAACACCGGCAGGATGTCCCTCTCGAAACGCGGCGAATCCGCCGCGATGAGCTGTCCGACGAAGGACACCATCGCGACGCTGGTGGCGAGAAGTGCTGGGAATGGAGGCTTCGAGATCATGCGAGAGTCAGTGATTCAATAAGTTGCCCAAGGGTTCCTTTGTTCACGGCACAGGAATCTCCGAACGCCGCGCGATGACGAGCTGCACCTTGTCCGCAAAGTGTCCCGCGAAACTGTCCCGGCGCTTGTCCTTCGACTTCGTGTCATTCGACATGCCAATCCGAAGCATCAGGAACTCCGTGCCCGGAGGCAGCCGCAGTTCATTGCTCACCTTCTGCCAGGTGGCCGGATCCCGATCCATCACGACCTTGCTGCTGCGCGAGAAGGCGAGCGATTCCGTCGAGAGAACATTTTCCGCCTTCACCATCTCATTGCCAACCAAGCTCGCATCGAGCGCAAAGAGTGTCAGCGTCGCGCTAAAGTTCTCATCTTCCGAAAACGGCACCGCATTGAAAACCGCCGTCAACTGCACCACCGCCCCGCCATCCGCGAACTCACGCCGATAAGGCCGGACATCCACCAACCGGAAAACATCGCTGCTGTGGCTCGAAGGAATGCTCCTCCCCTCATAATCGCCCCGCAGAAAGCGCAGCATCTTCTTCCCACTCTCCGGCTTCACGCCCTCCTGCTCGCTGACGATCTCTGAGTAATCCCCACTCCAGCGCCCCGGCTCAATCGGCACGCCGGTCACCGACGGCGCAGGCCCGGACTCGAAGCTCTCCTGCAAAAGCGTGATCACCTTCCCCAACGACGGCGCGACATACGCCCACGCCACCGATGCGCAGAACAACCCGAGCACCAACCCCGCTGCGGCAGCGGCGAGCGGACGCCATTGGAGCCAGCGTGAGCGCGGGTTCAGCTGGACGATGGCTGGATCGAAATCCGCCGCGGCGCGTTGCTCGGCGGTCGCGTGTGAAGCGGTGCGGATCTCCTGCTCGAACATCACGGCCTCGGTGAAGCGGCGGAGATTCGCGGCGTCGGCTTTGAGCCAGGTGTTCAGTGCCGCGCGCTCGGTGTCGCTGAGCGCGCCGTCGAGATAGGCGGCGATGAGTGATTCGGGATTGTTCATGACATTTCTCCATCGAGACGAAGCTGGCGGTCGACGCACGCGCGGAGTTGTTCGCGGATGCGCTGCAAGTTGACCCGCACGGCGGGGCCGTTGCCACCGAGGCGTTGGGCGATCTGTTCGGCGGTCAGGTCTTCAAAGTAACGGAGCTGCACCAGGCGGCGCGCATGGGCGGCGAGTCGCTCGATGCACGATTGCAGGGCCGCGCTGCGGTCGGAGGACGCGGGCGCGAGTTCAGCCCACGTGTCCGTGAATTGCGCGAGCAGTTCGTCATCGAATGCGACGCGGCTGCGGGCGGCATCGCGCTGGAGGCCCATCACCTGAAAGCGCGCAATGCCAAGCGCCCACGCGAGGAATGGCCGCTGCCCGTCGTAATCCGCGAAGCGCCGGAAGAGGACCAGCGCCGTCTCCTGCAACACATCCTTGGCCGCGCCGTGGTCGCGCACGAGGGCGTGGACGTAATTGGCGACCGCCGGCTGGGCGAAGGCCCACAGGCGCATGAAGCGTTCTTGATCGGATTCGCTGAGCATGTCTGGAGGGTATTGCCATCCGACTGGGCAAACGTAACAAGAAAGTTTTGGGCAGCGACGGGGGAGTCCCTGAGCAGGGACGTTCGCACTCTGCCTCCGGCGATTTCAAGCCGACTGGTGTGTTACAAACCTTCAGACTTCTTCCAACGGCCTCTTCGCATCTCCGAAGGTCGTGGGGCGCACGGCCATCTTGTCCATCATGGATATGAAGAGGCGGCAGAGCTGGCGGTCAGGCTTGTCCTTGTAGTCGAGGGCGCGGCCGCCTTTGAGCCGGCCGCCGGCGCCGCCGAGGAGGATGACTGGGAGTTGGTCGTTATCGTGCCGTGCGCCGGCCATCATGCTGGAGCAGTGCATGAGCATGGTGTTGTCGAGCAAGGTGCGCGGGCCTTCCTGAATCGCGTCGAGTTTGCGCGCGACGTAGGCGAGTTGCTCCATGAAGAACTGGTTCACCTTCAGCCAGTCCTCGCCGTCGCTGTGCGAGAGCAGGTGGTGAATCATGTAGTCAATGCCGTTGCCCTTCTGCTGCACGCTGGGGAGGTTCGGGAAACGCAGCGCGCTGTGGTCGTTGTTCAGCTTGAGCGTCGTGATGCGCGTGGTGTCGGTCTGGAAGCCGAGCACGAGGATGTCGCACATGAGCCGCATATGCTCGGCAATGTCCTGCGGGATGCCGTCGGCGGGACGCGCGATGTTCGGCTTCTCGAGCGTGGGCCGCCAGCCCTGCACTTCGCCGCGCTTGCCGGCGTTCTCGATGCGCTTCTCCACGTCGCGCACGGAATCGAGATACTCGTCGAGCTTGCGCTGATCGGCGGCGCTGATCTGGCGACGCAGGCCGGTGGCGTCGGCGAGGACGGCGTCGAGCACGCTCATGTCGCCGGGTGTGGCGGAGTCTTTGAACAAGCGGTCGAAGGCCAGCGCGGGGTAAAGCTCCAGCGGCGTCGGCGTCGTGGGCGAACTCCACGAGATGTGCGAGCTGTAGAGCATCGAGTAGTTCTTGTGGACGGAGGGGTTCGAGTGCTCGCAGCCCAGCACGAGACTTGGCACTTTCGTCGAGCGGCCGTAGGTCTGCGCGAGCAACTGGTCGAAGCTCGTGCCGGAACGAATCTCCCCGCCCGACGCGATGGGCGCGCCCGAGAGCATGTTGCCGGTCTGCGAGCTGTGGATGTTCCCCTTGCGCGCCTCCTCGTGATACAGGCCGCGCACGAAGGTCAGCTTCTCGCGGAAGTCCCCCAACGGCGTGAGCACGCGGCCCAACTCCATGGCCTTGCCCTCGCCCTTGGCCCACCACTCCTTCGAGTGAAAGCCGTTGCCGGAGAAGAGCACCGCGAGACGCACGGGGGCTTCGCTGGCGGGCTTGCTCTTGCCGGGTTCGTCGCCCCAGACGTTGAAGGACTCCATCCACGGCAGGGCCATGGTGACGCCGACACCGCGCAGGAAGGCGCGGCGGTTGAAGCGGTGGGTGCTCATAGGTTTGAAAAGTTATTCGGTCGCGGCTTGGTCTCGATTGCGAATCTCGCGGAATTGTCGGCTGCGCACAATCATTTCGACGGCTGTGCCCGCGCGATGTTCGTTCGCCGCGAGCCGCTTCACCATCTCGTCCAGCAACGGCTGGTCGCTCAACTGCACGCTGCGGCCGAGCGCGAAGCCGAGCAGCTTCCGGCAGAACTGCCGCTCGAATGCCTCGCGCCGCTTTGTGAGCAGGTAATTCCGCAACCCGTCGATGCCGTCGAGTTCCACGCCGTCCGCCGTGCGGGTGCGCGAGTTAATTGGTAGGCCTCCCGCGTCCTTCGTGCGCAGCCGACCGATGGCGTCGTAGCGCTCCAGCGCGAAGCCGAACGGGTCAATGCGCGCATGGCAGCCGGCGCACTTCGGGTCGCTGCTGTGCCGCTCGATGAGCGCGCGCTCGGTCAGGCCGGCGGGCGCTTCCTCGGGCAGCACGGGCACGCCCTTGGGCGGACGCGGTAGGCGCTCGCCGAGCAGGGTTTCGCTCAACCAGTTGCCACGCAGAATCGGACTCGTGCGTGAAGCGCCGCTCTGCTTCGCGAGCGTCGCGCCGAAGCCCAGCACGCCGCCGCGGCCTTGCGCCCGCGCGCCCTCCACGCGCCGCCACTCGTCGCCATTCACGTCCGTCAGCCCGTAGTGTTTCGCCAGCGTTTCGTTGACGAAGGTGTAGTCCGCGTCCAGCAGCGCGAGCACGGAGCCATCGCGCTGGAAAAGGTCGGTGAAGAATCGAATCGGCTCCTCGTTCAGCGCGCCGCGCACGGCGGTGAACGTCGGGAAATGTCGCTCGCTCTTCTCGTCGAGTTTGTCGAGGTCGCGCGTGTGCAGCCACTGCGCGCCGAATTCAATCGCCAGCCGTCGCACGCGCGCGTCCGCCAGCATCCGGCGCGTCTGGGCGGCGAGCACTTCCGGGTTGCGAAGCTTGCCGGCGGCCGCGAGCGCCGCCAGTTCGGCATCCGGCGCGGAGGACCAGAGGAAGTAACTCAAGCGCGTGGCTAGCTCCGTGTTACTCACGGGCGACTGTGCTTTGCCCAGCGCGGGTTGCTCGAACTTGTAGAGGAAGCCCGGCGCGACGAACACGCGGGCCAATGTCATGCGCAGCGCGGTGTCGTGCGGCAGCTCCTGCGCGCGGAGCTTGCGGTAGAGCGTGTGCAACTCGTCCCGCTCGGCGCTCTTGAACGGGCGACGCCACGCGCGCTCGGCGAAGTTCACCACGCCTTCGAGCTGCTTGGGCTCGGCGGCGAGCAGTTCTTTGCGGAAGGCCTCGGCGCGTTGTTTGATAGGCTCGCGCATCGGCGTGAAGGCGCTCGGGTCGGCGTCCTGCGTGGCGTATTGCCAGAGCTGCTCGAAGGCGTCCACGAGCTTGAGCGGGCTGTGGCTGACGAAGTGCAGCTCCGCCCAGAGCCGCTCCAGCTCGGCGGCCTGCGTGTCGTCGAGCAACAGGCGGCGAAGCTGGTCGTCCTCGCGGTAATAGAGCGTGAGCGTCACGACTTCGTCCACCGGCACAATCTTCGTGTAGCAAAGCGCGGCGGGGAAAAGCTGGCGGAACTGGTCAAGCGCGGCCTCGATGCGTTTGCGCGCCGCGCCGCCGTCCGTCACGAGAATGGGCGTGTCCGAGCCGACGGGCCGCTCGCCATCGGACCAAGTGCTCTTGCCGCCCAGTTCCTTCGCCGCGCCCGCCGCGAGGCCCGAGGCATTCGTGGGCTTCGTCGTGAGCACTTGCATTTGCACGCTGCCCTCCGCACCGGTCTCGCGGTGCAACGTGGCCGTCGCCACAAATTCGCAACCTTCCACCAAGTCTGCGGGCAACCGCACTTCGAGGAGCGAGGGCGCGCGGACGCAGAGGTTCGCGGCGGGAAGCGCGGAGCCGTTCGGGTGCTTGCCGAAGAGCGCGGGGTCGAGACCGGGAGAATTACGAGTTGCGAGTTGAGGATTGCGAG